>JAFOFE010000096.1 GCA_017387475.1 Clostridia bacterium
ATCATTTTTAATCATATGCTCGAAATATTCACGGGATACAAAGTTATACTTTTCGCCTTCTACTTCGCCTTCACGCATGGGGCGTGTAACGCTTGAAATAGAAAACTTAAGTTCAGGAAGGGATTTTAACACCTTTTTAAGAATGGTATCTTTGCCCGAGCCTGAAGGACCCGAAATGATAACTAAACGTCCTTTACTCATTGGTTTCCTCCTCTTCTTCATCGAACTCGTCATCGACCTCTACACGACCTGCAACGGTTTCGGGATAGAGATAGGTTAATACTATTAAGTCGCTATCGGTAATTATTACTGCACGAGTACGTCTGCCGTGGGTTGCATCTATTAAGGTGCCTTTTTCTTTAGATTCTTGAATAAGGCGCTTAATTGGTGCAGATTCGGGACTAACGATGGATACGATTCTGTCGACCGATACCATATTACCGAAGCCAATGTTAATTAATTTCACTATATTCACCTACTCTATATTTTGAATTTGTTCACGAATTTTTTCGATTTCAGATTTAATGTCAACAACAGCAGCAGTAATTTCTAAATTTTGAGATTTAGAACCGATGGTGTTGGTTTCTCGATTCATTTCTTGAACAATGAAGTCTAACTTTCTGCCGACTGCACCACCATTTGCCAAAAGGTTTGTAAGTTGTGCTATATGGCTGCGAAGGCGAACGGTTTCTTCGTCGACTGCTACCTTATCTGCAAAAATTGCAGTTTCAGTAATAATTCTGGTTTCGTCGAAGTTTGCACCTTCTAAAAGTTCTTTAATTTTTGCTTCAAGTCTTTGACGGTAGCTTACAACCGTTTCGGAAGCCTTGCTTTCAATAAATTCTACCTTTTTAAGAATATCTTCGGTTCTTGAAACAACATCGTCATAAAGCTTTTGACCTTCAACTTCACGCATGGCAAGGAATTTATTAATTGCTTCGTTTGCAACTTCTAAAGCAGCTGCTGTTACAGCTTCTTCGTCTATTTTGCTACGAACAACCCTAAACATATCGGAACTTCCAATAAAATCTGCTGCTTTGATATTACCTTTAATTTTGTACTGTTTAGATAATTTGTTAAGCGCACTAATATACGCATTAGCATAAGCAGTATTAAGTTCAACCGTAATGTTGTCGTCTTCGCCCGAATCTATTGAAACGTACATTTCTACCTTGCCACGAGCAACCTTTTCGGCTGTTAAAGATTTTAACTTATCTTCAAGGAAAAGATAGCCTTTAGGTAGACGGCAGTTAAATTCGAAATAACGGGAATTTACAGATTTAAGTTCAACTGTAAATGTTAGCCCTGCGCCCGAGCCTTGCGCTCTGCCAAAGCCTGTCATACTTCTAATCATAATACACCTCATAGTTAAAGCATTAATATTTTTTCTTAACGCTTTTTACCCATTTTAATTCATATTATTTTACCAAAAAAATGCCCTATTTGTCAATGTTTTGGGCCTTTTTTGTAACCGTTTTGCAACTATTAACCCTTAATTTTAATTATTGATGATATTTATTGTTTTTAAAAAGAAAAAAGACAGGTCGAAAGACCTGTCTTTAGGTTTTTTATTAACCAAGTTTTGGTAAGCTTGCTGCTGCAACAGACTGACCAACACGACGAGAGTTTTCGTCGGGAATGTGGAGTGTGATTTGCTTTGCTAGTTCGGGGAATTCTTTATCTAAAACTTCTTGTGCGCGTTCAAGGAGAATTACTCCACCTTCGCCGGAAGTTACACGACCCATAATTAGAACGTGTTTGATTTCGTAGAATTCTGCATAGTATGCAATAGCATAGCCGAAGTAAGCACCAATAGTATCGTAGATAGCAGCAGCTCTTTCGTCGCCTTCTTTCATAAGGCCTTGAACTACCTTAAGTTTTTCTGCAGGAGAAAGGTTTTCGTCAAGTTCAATTCCTGCCCAAGGTGCGCACTTAATTACGCCGTCTTGAGAGAAGTACTTAACACCACAACCGTAGTCGCCCGACCATTCGTCAACCATAGCATCTTCATTGAAATCGCAAGGAACGAAAGCAAGTTCGTTAAGCCAGCCTGTGATGTTTCCGTCGGGGTCAACATATCCACCAGCTTCGCTAGTACCCATAGCAATACCTAAAACGGCATTGTCGTTAAGGTCCATAGCGCCTGCAAGTGCAGTAACGTCGCCGTCATTTGCAACTTCAATGGGGATGTTTTCGCCAATTTCTTTTGCAACGTCAAGGTACATATTCTTAACCTTTGCATCGAATTCTTCGTCGGGAACTTTTAAGAAAAGGGATGCAACCATTATACGATTATCTACATAAACGCCTGCGCTGGAAACGCCGATAGCGTCTACACGGGGCATATGAGAAGCTGCAGTTTTCATTGCTTCTTTAATGCCTTCATAGTGATAGTTAGGATCGGAATTGATTTTGGGGAACCAAACAACTTCTTCGGAGTAAACGCTTTCGCCGTTAATAACAGCACTTACCTTTCTATCGCTTCCACCTGCATCGAAACCAATGCGGCAACCGTCTAAATGACGGCCGATAGGTGCTGCAGAAGACTTATCTTCGGGAGCTTCTGCTAAAGAGCAAACAACAACTTCGAATTTTGCTTCGTATACTCTTTCCATAAACTTAACGTCGAAATCGCGAAGTCCACCGTAGCTGAAAGCTGCTTTAATTTTTGCGCCTACAATTTCGCTTCCTGCAATGATGATTTTATAACCACCAGCAACCCAAAGAAGTGATTTTGCAATTCTTTCGATAAAGCGGAAATTTTCTTCATCGTGGCCTGTGCCGTCTTTATAAATACGGGTTTTATATGTAGTTGTATAGCCTTTATTTCTTTCAACTGCTACAACGATATCTTGACCGTTTTCTTTGGTGTTTTCGCGCATTTCACGACAAACAAGGGCAAGGGGTTGGAACTTGGGGTCGAGTTTAGCATTAACTTTAAGCTTCATATTTAGTTTCTCCTCTGATAATAGTTTTTTGTACTTCGAAGTTTTGGTCGGTTATTACGATATCGGCATCTTTACCGATTTCAAGTGAACCTTTACGGTCTTGAATACCAATTGCAGTAGCAGGGTTTAAGGATGCGCAGTTTACACATTCATAAAGAGGAATGTTGGAGTTTTTATAAACATTCCATACACCGTGGTTAAGGTGTAAAACGCTTCCTGCAACCGTGCCGTCTTCTAAACGGCACACAATATCGCGATAAATGATTTTAGCGCCACCTAATGTATATTCGCCATAAGGCAAGCCACCTGCCGGTAAGCAGTCGGTAATGAAGCAAAGTTTTCTTTGCTTTACCTTCCAAAGTAAATCGTAGAAGCATTTGTCTACGTGGAATGTATCTACAATAAGTTCTACGCTAACATCGGAATTAAGCGCTGCAGTTACTACACCCGGCGCACGATGTGCAAGGGGTGTCATAGCGTTGAAAAGGTGTGTTACGTGTTTAACGCCTGCATTAACGCTTGCCATTGCAGTATTATAATCTGCCGAAGTGTGTCCCATAGAAACAACAACGTCTGTATCACGGCAAATTTCACGAATAGCTGCAAAATCGTTTTCGTCGGTTTCGGGTGCTAATGTTATGGTTTTAATAATATCGGCATATTCCTTAACAAAAGCAGCATCGGGCTTTAATATGTATTTGGCATCTTGTGCGCCCTTTTTGCTTTCGCTAATGAAGGGGCCTTCGGCGTGGCAACCTAAAATTTCGCTGCCTTCCCAATTTTTGCTTTCTTCTTTAAGCGCACGGCAAACTTCAAGTGCCTTTTTGATAACCTTCATATCTACTGTCATAGTAGTTGGAAGGTAGCCGGTTACACCGTTTTTAACAATACCTGCCGATATTGTTCTAATGCTTTCTTCTTCCCCATCGCAGACATCCTTTCCAAGATATCCGTGAATGTGAAGGTCAATAAGTCCGGGTGAAACATAGCCACCGTTAGCATCTATAACTTCGGCACCTTCAGGAATATTATTGGGACTTACAATGCCTTCGATAACATTTGAATAAAGCAAAGCTTTATCTTCAACAATACGGTCTTTTAAAATGATTTTACCGTTTATAATTGCTTTCATCTTATCCCCCCAAAAATTTTATTGGCGTTAAATGTTTTTAACGATTTCTTTCATTTTATCCCATTTGCTTTCCATATCTGCAACTAGTTTGAACTGTGTATGGCAACGGTCGAGATTATGTTCGGGATATTTTGTTTTAAAGTATGTATCGCCTTCAAGGTAGTCGGTTAAGAAGCGCATACCACATTCAATGGTCATCATTTTAGCGCCTTCGGGCATTAACATAATTTCGTCTTTTGTTAAAAGCCCACCACAGCCTTTAATGAAGCCTTTTGCATAGGTTTCGAAAAGGTTAATGTCCATTTCTACCTTGCTTAAATCTTTTTCATCTTCGGCAGCTGTGGAAGCGCCGAAACGAATAGAATCGCCAAAATCGTTAACCGAGAAACCGGGCATGATTGTATCTAGGTCGATAACACAAAGTGCTGTTCTTGTTTCAAGGTCTAACATAACGTTGTTGATTTTTGTATCGTTATGGGTAACACGTAAAGGAAGCTTGCCTTCCTTATTGTTTTCGAAAAGAACCGAATAGAAATTTTCTCTGTCGGTTACGAATTTAATTTCTTCAGCAACCGATGCAGCTCTGCCACAAACATCGTTTTCAACTGCAATTAAGAATTTTCTGTAACGGTCGGGAGTGTTGTGGAAATCGGGTATGGTTTCGTAAAGTTGTTCTACGGGGAAGTCGTTAAGGAGCTTTTGGAATTCGCCGAAAGCTATTGCAGACTGATAGAAGTCTTCGGTAGTTTCGGGAAGGTCAAGGCTTAATGAGCTTTCTACGAAATCATAAAGGCGCCAAAATCTTCCGTCTTCGTCATTGTAGCAAGCCTTACCGTCTTTGGTGTTAACAAGAGTAAGCACTCTTCTAGGGTCGTCGGTTTGGGTTTTAAGGAAGGATGTTACAAGTGAAATGTTGTGCATTACTTCCAAAGGTTTTTTGAAAACGTTTGCATTGATGCTTTGTAGAATGAAACGCTTGTCTGAACCATCGGCATTTTTTGCAGTTACAAGAAATGTATCGTTAATATGTCCATTTCCGTAAGGTGCGCAACCAACAACGGTTACATTTGTTTCGAAGTTAGAAAATGCATTTAAAGTTTTTTCAATTTCTATTACGCGCATAATAATCCCCCATTTTTTATTTCTATATTTATTTTATAAATATAAGTAAAAATTTTCTATAAAAAATACTGTATTTTTTAGGAAAATATGATATAATTATCATAAAGTATAGAATGTGGAGCAATTTTCTATGACAAATCAACTAGAAATTAACAATATTTTAAAGCAGTTTTATAAAATTTCAGGCTTTCGTATATCTTTACACGATGCCGAGTTTAACGAAATATATGCATATCCACAAAGTCTTTCCCCCTACTGTGCTATGATACAGAGTGATAAGTACCAAAAAAAAGAATGTATTAAGAATGACCGAATTGCTTTTGAAAAGGTTAAGCAAACGGGTGAAATGGCAGTTTACCGTTGTGCTCATGGACTATTTGAAGCTGTTGCGCCAATTTACCATTACGGTATTCTTTCGGGCTTTTTGATGATGGGTCAGGTTTGCGATGACAAAAAGAAATATTCAAAACAACTTACACAGTCGCTGGTGAGGGTTGTAAATGACGAAAATAAGGTTTGGGATATTTTTGATAGTATTGGCGAAGTACCCCAAGAACTTTTCGATTCATACATACTTATAATGCGTGTTATTGCAGAATATGTTACACAAACCAACCGTTTGTTCGGTGGAAGTGAAAACCAAGCCGAGCTTGTTATGAAATACATTAAGCAAAACTACGCTTCTAAAATAACGCTGGATATTTTATCCGAAAAATTTTCTTGCAGTCAGTCTATGCTTGTTAAGTGCTTTAAGAAAGAATATGGCACAACCATAATGAGCGCACTTATGGATATACGGCTTAAAAAAGCTGCCGAACATCTTAAAAACGGCAGAATGTCTATTAAGGAAATTGCTGCCGAGTGTGGCTTTTCGGAACAGAATTATTTTTCTAAAGCATTTTCGGGCAAATACGGTCTTTCGCCAAGTGAATATAGGAAAATAGGATAAAAAAATAAAACCCGTGAATTTCACGGGTTTTTGTTTTTTAAAAATATAGATAGTTATTATATTTTGTAGGCAGGCCTTCACGGTAAATGTGAGAATCGGATGAAAAGGTTAAAATTTTAGGAACACAATATCCGTTCACTTCTTTAAACTCTATAACCGTAAGGCTGCTATGCGAAAAATCGAAATGGGTGGCGAATGCAGGATAAGGGATATCTAAAAGGCAGCTTAAAAAGGCTAGTCCAAAACCTTGATGCGCAAAGAAAGCAACCCTTTGGTCGTTAGGCTTTGTAACCTTATATTTGCCTGTGTAGCGTATATGTTCATAACCTAAACTTTGCAAAAACGCATCGGTTTCGTTGTAGATGCGCTCTATTCCCTTTTTGAAGTTACGGTCTTTACATTCGGGGTGGTCGAACCAATTGTCGCCCAAATCTCTAATTTCTTTACTACAAAAAAGATTTCTAAATTTTTCGTTTGCAAACGCCCAATTTTTGCCGTAAACTTCGTCTTCAACCGTTAGGTCAAGGTATGCGTGGTGTTCTTTTGCCCATTCAAGAAGTTCGGGTTCTTTTTTTAAAATTTCGCAGGTAGGACGTGATGTTTGAATGGCACGGGTAGATGTTGACGCATAGACCTTATCGACACCGTAAAGCGCTAGTCTTTTAGCAAGTGCTTCGGCTTGTCTTTCGCCAAGTGGTGTTAATGAATCGGGGTTATATATTGGATCACCGTGTCTAATATAATATAAAATCATCAAAATCACCTCGTTAGTATTATAGCATAAAAGCGGTGGCGGAGCAATACTTATTACCTCTTACTTCTTACTTATTACTTCCCAAAAATCCCGTTCACAATTTTTTAGTGAAAAGTGAATAGTGAACAGTGAAAAAGTAAAATCCCGAACGCTTTCGCATTCGGGATTTTGGAGCTGCTAACCAGATTCGAACTGGTGACCTCATCCTTACCAAGGATGTGCTCTACCACCTGAGCCATAGCAGCATATTAAGTTTTTCTGTCATC
>JAFOFE010000097.1 GCA_017387475.1 Clostridia bacterium
ATCGGTCAAACAATCATACACATAATGCAACGGCATATACTTCTTAAAATCGCTTACCGGTAACGTATCTGCTTTTTTTGTTATGGTCTCCGATTTGACATCAATGATGTAATATTCTCTGATGTAAGAGACGATAATATGATAAATTAAGTAGGTGCTGTCAGAATGAAGAGTAACACCATTCTTGCCAATCAAAACTTCTTTTAAGGCATTTTTGACATTGAATACAGAGTCATCGATCAATTTTTTTATATCAACAAGAAAACTAGGCGTTACATCTTTCAATATACTATGTATTCGCTCTGCCTTGTTAACGCTTTCACCCAATATAAGGCTTAAAAGTTCAAAACCTATAGGATCTGTAGATTTTGAGTTTTCTCCGAAAAGTATATCATAGCCCTTGGTTTTATTTCTGATCACTCCGCTTAATGCGTAACAATATTCAAACAACGAAATCCCATTTTGTGCCATATCATCTTCACTGAAAACGATATCAAGATCACTATCTTCTTGGAGTTTTTTATATTTCATCTTAACATTTTCAAGAATTTGCTCATCATCAACCGTAAAGAGAGGCTTAGACCATAAAGCTGCATATGTTTCATATTTTGATAATTGAACACCGCCGGTGTTTAAATTATAAAATACATTGGGAATGTTCTCGCTTGGTCCTCTGTAGTCAATAGCAAATACTGGTAAATGATCAATGTCTATATTGTTATTAAACTCTGCATAAACATCGTCAATTAAGTTTCGAACTGTCGGCGTAGAATTAATACCTAATTTTTCTTTAAGAACATCAGCCGCTTCCCAATTCTTCAGTTTGCCCTTAAGACAATTGAATAGCTCTTTCTTTATTTCTAACGAGCGTGTTTCAACATATGTTTCATCAATCGGAATCTTTTGTTCTTCTAAATATGCTATAACGATTTTTCGTGATAATTCATCATCAACGTCATTCTCGCTCAAATAGTCGTAAGGATTAGCATCGTAATCTCGAATAGTTGTGATTCGTTGAAGACCGTCAATTAGCTCATATTTGCCATTATTTTGTCTTACCAAAATTACGCCAAAAGGTTCACCGTTTCTTATATTTGCTATAAAATCTTTTCTGCGCTGTTTTCTCCAAACAACGCTTCTTTGGAACTGAGGTATAATAAACTTATTATCATCTATTACATCTGTCATCTGAAGAGGCAGGTGCATATAATTGCATTTTTTCATTTTAGCTCCTCCTTATCTTTTGTAATATTATAACATATACGAACCTATTCCTCAATCCCTTTTACAACAAAAAATGACAACTATTGCTATTGCCTCGCTAGTTGTTACACTTCTTTAAGCTTTTTCATCCAAGAAGATAATTTCTGTCTTCATTACATTTGTCTTGCACCGTAACAAGCAGGGAAAATTTACGGCACATTTTCCAAACACTTTAGGATATCCTAAGACCTTATAAGAGAAGCCTGAAACTTTATATTGTTTCAGGCTTGAATTTTATTTAGATTTAATTGTTTTTAATGACGAAATCAACATTCTGCGAATTGACCCACAATCGTTTTGAATATCTTTATAGGTTTCTTCAGCCATACAACCTGTCTCAAAAAGAAGTTCTAACCAATATTCCGTTTCATAACACTCTTTTTGAGCTATTTCAAGTTTTGAGATAAAATCACTTGTGCTTTGAGCATATTGTGCTTCGTGCAAGTTTGCACCTATTGAGGTAGAAGAACGAAGTAATTGATTTATCAAAACAGATTCTTTACAATTCGATTTCATATCACGACAAAGAAAAACAATATTTTTTGCAAAATCTTTCGCTTTGTCCCTTAAAATACTATCAGCCAAAGTTATCACCTCGAAATTATTATACATATAAACGAATTGTTTTTCAAGTTTTATTCCGACTTCGTCAGAGTGATATTATTGCTTCGCAATAGTGATATTGAAACCTTGCGGTTTCAGTGGTATTTTATTCGCCATTAAACTGCCGAAGGCAATATCACTCGGTTATAGCCGAATATAACTGCGAAGCAATATAACTCGCCGCAAGGCGAATAAAACTGGCGTTGTATCCTTACGGGTACAACGCCTATTGGATAGCCTTTTTTATTTAAGAAGTTTTCTTGTGAAGGTGCCGTTTTCGAAAATGATGTATCCATTGCCGGTATTTTCTTTTGGAATTGATACCGAGCCCGGATTTATATAACGGAAGCCGTCAAGCATTTCGTCGGCAGCTATGTGGGTATGTCCACAAAGAAGTATATCGCCGTTTTTTATTGGTGGCAAATTATCTTTACCGAATTTGTGGCCGTGTGTGGCGTAGATGTCTACACCGTCTACCGAAATAAGCGCATAGTCGGCTAAAATGGGGAAAGGAAGCACCATTTGGTCAACTTCGGTATCGCAATTGCCACGAACACATAAAATTTGGTTTTTAAATTCGGTAAGCATTGCTATAACCTGTTTAGGCGCATAGTCTTTTGGTAAATCGTTTCTGGGGCCGTGGTAAAGAATGTCGCCAAGAAGCAACATTCTGTCGGCTTTTTCTTCTTTAAATGCTTCAAGCATTTTTTCGCACCAAAAGGCGCTGCCGTGAATATCGGACGCAATAAAAAGTTTCATAATTTACCCCTAACACTGTTTCATAAGGCGAATATAAAATTCTACTGCACGGCAGGCACAGTCTACCCTGATTTTTTCGTTATTTCCGTGAATGGTTGCGCGTTCTTCGGCAGTTAAGTCCATTGCAGAAAAACGATAGACCTTATCGGAAATTTTGCCCCAATGTCTTGAATCGGAACATTGTACCATAAGGTATGGCGATACTATACAACCACGCCAGGTAGATGCAACTGCTGTGGCAACCTTATTATAGCCTTCACAGTCGGTTGTTGAAATTCTGGACGGGTTCATACCGTGAAGAAGTTTAATTTCAACCGTATCGTCGTTTACTACCTTCTTTAAATATGCCATAGCGCTATCAATATTATCCATAGGGTTAAGGCGCATATTTGAAACCATTGAAGCTTTTGGTGGAATAACGTTTGGCGCAGATGAGCCTTCCATTTGTGTAAAGGCAACCGTGGTGCGCATTAAGGCGTTAATTTCGCCACCGTTTTTCTTGCAAAGCACATTGTCAATTAAACCTTTAAACAACCAAAGGTTTGCAAAAATAAGTTTAAATACAAAGGAAGAATGTCTGCCAAGCGTATCGAAAAGTTTTGCAACGGGTGGTGTTATATGATATTTAAAGGGGTGCGCTTCTATTTTACAACAAGCTTTAGAAAGAATACCAACGGGGGTATGTGGTTTTGGTGCAGAAGCGTGTCCACCTGCAGTTTTGGTAGAGTATTCTACGTTCATCATACCCTTTTCGGCAATACCGATAAGGCCACAGGGCGCTTTTACGCCGGGGAAAACGTTTTCTACAACGGCGCCACCTTCGTCGACAACCATAGAGGGTGTAATGCCGTTTTCTTCGAAATAGTTTACAATATTTAATGCGCCTTTGCCGTTAACTTCTTCCCCACCCGAAAAGGCAAAATAAATATCGTTTTCGGGGGTAAAGCCTTGTTCTATTAAATGTTCTGCAGCCGAAAGCACGCCACCAAAGGTAACCTTGGTATCGAGTGTGCCTCTGCCCCACAAAACGCCATCTTCAAGTATAGCTTCGAAGGGTGGTTTTTCCCACATATCTTCGTTTACGGGAACAACGTCGAAGTGCGCCATTAAAACGGCAGGGTCGCCATTTGTTTTACCCTTCCAGCGAAAGAGTAATGCACGGTCGGGCAATTCCTTATATTCGCAGGTGCCGAAAACATTTGGGTAAAGGGTTGGAAGAAGATTAATTAATTTTTCGAACTCTGCATTATCTTCAAGAGATTTATCGGAATAAGAGATGGTTTTGCATTTTACAAGCTCTGCAAGCCTTGAAATTATAACATCCTTATTAAAATCTTCCTTGTTTTCTTGTACTGTAACATTGTTTTTAGGGTTGAACATTGCTGCCCTTATAACCAAAACTGCCACAAATATAGCAAACAAAACAGCTAATGTTATTAAAACGTATGCCATTATTAAAGCCATCCTTTTTTATACATAATACGTGCAACACCAAGGGTAAATAGAACGCCTACGGGTACCATTATGCCAACTGTTCCCTTGTTTAAAGCAGGAATGAAAATAAAGAGAACAAGCATTAATATAATGGGGGCAATAGAAAGTTTAACATTTTTAGAAATGAAAACAACGCCAAGACCACCAAATAATGCAGGAAGAATCATTTCGAATGCAGGCTCTAAAACAGGGTTTTCTAAAATAGGTTGAATGGGTACTATGAAAAGCACGCCAAGTAAAATTATTGCAGTGGTAACAATTGAAGAAACAGCAATTGAAATGGTGGAAAGCACTTCGCCTTCTTCGCTGTTTGCTTTAACCCCTGCACGTTCCATAGCGTCTACTGCGCAAGGAAGTTTAAGGTTAGAGATGTTGCCTGTTACGAAAGAAAGATATGTGCCACCTGCGCCAAGCATTGGAACATAGGTAAAAATTTCGATAAAACCAACAGCCCAATACATTGGTAGGGTTGCGATAAGCCCTTTTACGAGTGCATCCCACTTTGGAACTGCACTAAACGCAATACAAAGCACAAGGGGTACTGCAATTATAAGGGCGCCAAGTATAAGGCCCCAAATTCTGCCGTAGTAGTGGACAGAATCCATATAAGACATATTCTTTTTCATACTTCTGCCCCCTTCTTATACTGTTGGTACGGCATAACCGCCGAAAATGTTGCTAAATAAAATTGCCGATGCCATACCACAAAGAAGGCTTATTGGCAGGGCGTAGTCGGTCATCCACCTAATTTTAAATTTGGTGGAACAAATGCCGAGTATTGCCATAACAACGGCAGACACAACCATTACACAAACGGGGGTAAGACCCTGAAGATGACCGTCGGCAATATATGTAACGTCGCAGAAAACGTAGCCTAAAAATGCCGAAATCATACCAAGGAACATTGCGTTAGAGAAAATTTCGCCCCATTTTTTATCTTTCATACCAATTTTGCTTACACCTGTTTGCACCTTTTTGGTAATGATAGGAACAAGGATGAGCCCCAAGGCAATTGAAAGGGTCATAACCCAAAGTACAGTTACGTAAACAGAAGGGTCGGTAACAACCGAGCTCATATCTTGTGCGAGGGGTTCCATTGCGTTTTGTGCTGCAATAACTTCATAAGAAAGCGAGCCGATTACCGAAAGGCGAAGCCAAGGAAGCGCAACGCCAAGGCTTTTTGAAAGCACAACTACGCCAACTAAAATTGCCACGGCAGGCGCAATGGTGAAAATTGCCGAAGAAGAAACCGTTTTCTTAACGGTGGAGCTTGAAATGCCAAGCTCTTTTGCACGTTTTAATGCACGCACTAAAAAGAATACCGACTGACCAAGAACAAAAGCGACAATTATGCCGACAATTATAAATATCAGTGGATGATTTACAGAAAATTCCATAAATTCAACTCCTTAACATCATTTACTACATATTAACATAATTTTCTTATTTCTTCAATAAAAAAAGACCTTGTAAAACACAAGGTCTTTTAATTTTATTAGAGTGTACCGAAAAGACGGTCGCCTGCATCGCCAAGACCGGGCATTATATAGCCACGTTCGTTAAGGCGTTCATCCATTTGCGCACAGTAAATATCTATATCGGGGTGCGCCTTTTTTAAGGTTTCCATTCCTTCGGGTGCAGCTATCATACACATAAACTTAATTTTTTTGCCACCATGCTTTTTAATGAAGTCTACTGCGGCAACTGCAGAACCACCTGTTGCAAGCATTGGGTCGAGCAAAATAATTTGTCTTTGGTCGATTTTTTTAGGAAGCTTGCAATAATATTCGTGGGGTTCTAATGTTTCTTCGTCGCGATAAAGACCAATGTGGCCAACTGCTGCGTTTGGCACCATATTAAGAATACCACTAACCATACCAAGACCTGCACGAAGAATGGGAACTACTGCAATATCTTCGCCTGCAAGGGTTTTGCAGGTAGTTTTGGTAAGTGGGGTTTCTACTTCAACGTCGGTTAAAGGTAGGTCGCGAAGCGCTTCGTAGCACATAAACATTGTAATTTCATCTACAAGTTCACGGAAGGTTTTTCTGTCGGTATCTTTGGAACGAAGAATGGAAATTTTATGTTGAATTAAGGGATGATCGAAAATAGTTACGTTAGCCATTATTATTCTCCTTTAGCTTTGCCCACGATGGTGTTTGTGAGAATACCAAGGATAAGCGCACAAGCGATAGATGTAATTGTAACCTTGCCGAAGGAAACCGAAAGGCCTCCAACACCTGCAATA
>JAFOFE010000098.1 GCA_017387475.1 Clostridia bacterium
ACATACAAGAGGATGAAGTTTAATTGCCTTACCTTCAACAAGTACAGGTTCGAAAGCCTGAATACCAAGACGGTGAAGGGTAGGCGCACGGTTTAAGAGAACAGGATGTTCTTTAATTACGGTTTCGAGTGCATCCCAAATTTCGCTGGAAGCACGTTCTACCATTTTACGTGCAGTTTTAATATTGGTAGCTTCCTTGGTTTCTACAAGACGCTTCATTACGAAGGGCTTGAAGAGTTCAAGTGCCATTTCCTTAGGAAGACCACATTGATACATCTTAAGTTCAGGTCCTACAACGATAACCGAACGTCCAGAGTAGTCAACACGCTTACCAAGAAGGTTTTGACGGAAGCGACCCTGCTTACCTTTAAGCATATCGGAAAGGGACTTAAGCGCACGGTTGTTGGGGCCTGTAACAGCCTTACCACGTCTGCCGTTATCGATAAGAGCGTCTACTGCTTCTTGAAGCATTCTCTTTTCGTTACGAACGATAATATCGGGAGCGCCGAGTTCTAAAAGTCTTTTAAGACGATTGTTACGGTTGATAACACGTCTGTAAAGGTCGTTTAAGTCGGATGTTGCAAAACGGCCACCGTCGAGCTGTACCATAGGACGAAGATCGGGTGGGATAACCGGAAGAACATCGAGAATCATCCATTCAGGACGGTTGCCTGATGCACGGAATGCTTCCAATACTTCAAGACGCTTGAAGATGCGAAGTCTTTTTTGACCTGTTGCAGATTCAAGCTCATCGCGAAGTTCTTTGCAGGTTGCGTCGAGATCGATTTCGGAAAGAAGCTCTTTAATAGCTTCTGCACCCATGCCTGCTTTGAAATCGTTTTCGTAAAGCTCGCGCATATCACGATACTGCTTTTCGTTTAAGAGTGATTTCTTTTCAAGTGGAGTGTTGCCTGCATCGATAACGATGTACTTAGAGAAGTAAAGTACCTGCTCTAAAGCTTTTGGTGAAATATCGAGAGCAAGTCCCATACGGGAAGGAATAGTTTTGTAATACCAAATGTGAGAAACGGGAGCTGCGAGTTCAATTGTACCCATGCGCTCACGTCTAACCTTAGCGCGAGTTACTTCAACGCCACAGCGCTCACAAACCTTGCCCTTATAGCGAATTCTTTTGTACTTACCACAGTGGCATTCCCAGTCTTTCTGGGGTCCAAAGATGCGTTCGCAGAAAAGACCGCCCTGTTCGGGTTTTAAGGTTCTATAGTTAATGGTTTCGGGCTTGGTAACTTCACCGAAAGACCAGCTTCTAATTTGTTCAGGAGAAGCGAGACCGATTTTTATTGATTCAAATTCTATATTTTCCATGTTTCGTTTCCTCCTTTAATTATTCATCGTCACCGAAAGATTCGGTTTCGGCTTCAACATACTCGCCTTTTTCGTCGAGCTCGCCAAAGCCTGTCATATCGTCCATGATTCCCTCTTCTTCAAACACGGGAGGTGTAAGACCGAGTTCTTCATCTTCTTCGAAGGTTTGCTTAAGGTCGATTTCGCCACCGAACTTGTCGAGTACCTTAACATCGAGACCTAAGGACTGGAATTCCTTAATAAGAACCTTGAATGATTCAGGAACACCGGGAGTGGGAACGTTTTGACCCTTAACGATAGCTTCGTAGGTCTTAACACGTCCAACAACGTCATCGGACTTAACTGTAAGAATTTCTTGAAGTGTATAAGCAGCGCCGTAAGCTTCAAGAGCCCAAACTTCCATTTCACCGAAACGCTGACCACCGAACTGAGCTTTACCACCAAGTGGCTGCTGAGTAACGAGTGAGTAAGGACCGGTAGAACGAGCGTGGATCTTATCGTCTACTAAGTGATGGAGTTTGAGATAATACATATAACCAACGGTTACAGGGTTATCGAAAGGTTCGCCTGTACGGCCGTCGTAAAGTTGAGTTTTAGCATCGCTTCTGAGTGTAATACGTGAGAAGTCGAGGCCTGCAGTATCTTTAAGCTCGTATTTTTCGTCCTTAGTGAGCTTTTCTGCATCTGCGAAGCACTTCATAATGTCTGCTTCGTGAGCACCGTCGAATACAGGTGTAGCAATGTGCCAGCCAAGAGCTTTACATGCGTAACCAAGGTTAACTTCAAGCACCTGACCGATATTCATACGGGAAGGAACGCCCAATGGGTTAAGAACGATATCGAGTGGTGTACCATCGGGTAAGAAGGGCATATCTTCACTTGGAAGGATGCGAGAAACGACACCCTTGTTACCGTGACGACCAGCCATCTTATCGCCGACAGAAATCTTACGTTTTTGTGCAATGTAGCAACGTACTACGAGGTTTACACCGGGAGAAAGTTCGGAAGAGTTTTCTCTTGAGAATACCTTAACGTCTACGATTGTACCGTATTCACCGTGGGGAACACGTAAAGAAGTATCTCTTACTTCCCTTGCCTTTTCACCGAAAATAGCACGGAGTAAGCGTTCTTCTGCTGTAAGTTCGGTTTCGCCCTTAGGTGTAACCTTACCTACGAGTATATCGCCTGCAGAAACTTCTGCACCGATGCGAATAATTCCGCGTTCGTCGAGATTTTTAAGAGCTTCTTCACCAACGTTGGGGATGTCTCTTGTAATTTCTTCTGCGCCGAGCTTTGTATCTCTTGCTTCGATTTCGTACTCTTCTATATGAATAGAGGTGTACATATCTTCGCGAACGAGTTTTTCATTAATAAGAACAGCGTCTTCGTAGTTGTAGCCTTCCCAAGTCATAAAGCCGATTAATGCATTACGTCCAAGAGAAATTTCGCCGTTATCGGTTGCAGGGCCGTCTGCAATAACTTCGCCTGCTGCTACCTTTTGACCAGGAACAACGATGGGACGTTGGTTAATACAGGTGCCGTGGTTAGAACGAAGGAACTTAATGAGTTCATATTCGTCAACTTCACCGTTTTTAGCTTTGATAACAATTTTATCTGCAGATGCGTTTACAACTGTACCTGCACGATTTGCAAGAACGACAACGCCGGAGTCAACTGCTGCCTTGTATTCGATACCTGTACCTACGAAAGGACTTTCGGTAACGAGTAGAGGAACTGCCTGCTTCTGCATGTTTGAACCCATGAGCGCACGGTTGGTATCGTCGTTTTCAAGGAATGGGATCATTGCAGTTGCAACAGAAACAACCATTTTAGGAGATACGTCCATGTAATCTACCTTAGAAGGTTCGATTTCAAGGAAGTCATCACGGAAACGAGCATTTACCTTTGCACGAGCAAAATGTCCGTCTGCAGTAAGTGGTTCGTTAGCCTGTGCGATGATATATTCGTCTTCTTGATCTGCTGTCATATAAACAACTTCTTCAAGAACTTGACCTGTAGCCTTGTCTACCTTACGTAAAGGTGCTTCGATAAAGCCATATTCATTAATCTTAGCGAAGGTTGCAAGATAAGAGATAAGACCGATGTTAGGACCTTCCGGTGTTTCGATAGGACACATACGGCCGTAGTGGGTGTAGTGAACGTCTCGAACTTCGAAGGATGCACGGTCACGTGAAAGACCACCAGGACCAAGCGCAGAAAGACGACGCTTGTGTGTAAGTTCGGATAAGGGGTTGGTTTGGTCCATAAACTGAGAGAGAGGTGATGAACCAAAGAATTCCTTAATAGCGGCAACAACAGGACGGATATTGATAAGAGATTGTGGTGTGATGGCATCTGCATCTTGTGCTTGAAGAGCCATTTTTTCACGCACTACTCTTTCCATTCTTGAAAGACCGATTCTGAAGTGGTTCTGAAGGAGTTCGCCAACAGAACGGATACGACGGTTACCAAGATGGTCGATATCGTCGGTAATACCGATATCGTAAGGAAGGTTTATAAAGTAGTTTACAGAAGCAAAGATGTCTTCCACAGTAATATGGTTAGGCATAAGTTCTGCAAGGTTTGCTTTGATAGCTTCGGAAATTTCTTCTTCGGTAGAGTTGTTTTCGAGAATTTCTTTTAATACCTTGAAAGAAACGTTTTCGTTTACGCCAAGAGCCTTGGTGTCGAAAGAAACGAAATTGTTGATATCAACCATTCCGTTTGTAAGGATTTTGAGTTCTCTAACAGTGCCGTTAGTGTCTTCAACCTTAACATAAGCTTCGCTAACGCCTTTAGCTTCGAGTTCTAATGCGCGTTCTTTAGTGATGAGTTCTTCGGGTTCTGCGATAATTTCGCCAGTTAAGTCATCGATAATTGCGCGAGAAAGAACCTTTCCGATAAGACGAGAAGAAAGGCTTAATTTCTTATTATATTTATAGCGGCCAACACGAGAAAGATCGTATCTTTTGCTGTCGAAGAAGAGCTGAGCAATATAGTTGCCTGCGCCTTCTACGGTTGCAGGTTCGCCCGGACGAAGCTTCTTATACACTTCGATAAGAGCGTCATCTACATTGGTGGTTGCATCTTTATCGAGGGTTGCAGCAAGACGTTCTTCGTCGCCAACGAGTTGACGAATTTGTTCGTTGGTTTCTACGCCTAATGCACGAATGAAGGTTGTAAGAGGAAGCTTGCGGTTTTTATCTATGCGAACATAAAGTACGTCGCTTAAATCGGTTTCATATTCAAGCCAAGCACCACGGTTAGGGATAATGGTAGAGTTGAATAACTTTTTACCGGTTTTTTCTTCAATTTTAAGGCCATAGTACGCACCCGGAGAACGAACGAGCTGAGAAACAATTGCACGCTCTGCACCATTGATAACGAAGGTGCCAGACTCGGTCATAATGGGGAAATCGCCAAGGAAAACTTCACTTTCCTTGATTTCGCCTGTTTCCTTGTTTAAAAGACGAGCCTTTACACGAAGAGGTGCAGCATATGTTGTATCTCTTGCTTTACACTCGGTTACGTCATACTTCGGCTTCTCATCAAGACGATAGTCAATGAAATCAAGCACAAGATTACCGGTGTAATCGGTTATGGAAGACATGTCCTCCAAAGCCTCTCTGAGTCCTACTTCCACGAACCACTTATAAGAGTCCTTTTGAACTTCAATGAGGTTAGGCATATCTATAACTTCATTGATTTTGGAGAAACTCATACGAGTGTTCTTGCCGAACTGGACCGGCTTTACCATTGCTTTAGATGCCATAAGCTTTAATCACTCCTTATTAATTATGCACGAAAAACGTGCGGAAAACTGACGGAAAATATCGCTTTTATATACTATTTGACATTGTCAAAAGGGCATAATAAGCCATATTGACCCAGTATCAGTAATTACACATTATACAAGATGTCTTTTTGTTTGTCAATACCTTTTAAGAAAAAATTTTCCAATTTTTAAAAAATAAAAAAAGACCCCGAAGGGTCTATTTTTTATTCTTCTATTAATTTGTCGCCTTCCATAATTTTACGGAAGTCATCGCCCGAAATTTTTTCTTCGTGGAAGAGTACACGAGCAACTTCGTTAAGCTTATCCATATTACTTCTTAATATGTCAAGAGCCTTTTCATATTGTGTCATTACGATAGTTTCGATTTCTTCATCTATCATAGCAGCAATCTTATCGGAGTAGTTTGGTGTGGAAGAGAAATCTCTGCCAAGGAATACTTCGTTATTATCGTTGCCGTACACAACAAGACCAAGCTTTTCGCTCATACCGTACTTGGTAATCATTTTTCTTGCTATATCGGTAGCACGCTGCATATCGTTAGAAGCGCCTGTGCAGATATCATCTTGGGTAAGTTGTTCTGCAGCACGGCCACCAAGCAGTGAACAAATTTGTTCGATAAGCTGATTTTTGGAAACGTGTCCTTGTTCTTCGGTAGGAAGATACATTGTATAACCTGCTGCCATACCTCTTGGAATGATAGAGATTTGATGAACAGGATCTTGGGTTGGTAAGAAATAAGATACAATAGCATGACCTGCTTCGTGATAAGAAGTAATCATCTTATCTTTATCCTTAACAACGTGAGATTTCTTTTCGGTTCCCATTACAACCTTAATTGTTGCTTCTTCAATTTGTTCTTGAGTAATTGCTTTAAGGCCAACACGGGCTGCTAGAAGTGCTGCTTCGTTTAAAAGGTTTGCAAGATCTGCACCTGTGAAGCCCGATGTTTTGAGTGCAATGTTTTTAAGAACAACGTCGGGTGCTAAAGGCTTACCACGAGAATGAACCTTTAAGATTTCTTCTCTGCCCTTTGCGTCGGGATAATTGACGGTTATTTGACGGTCGAAACGGCCCGGACGAAGAAGTGCACGGTCTAATATGTCGGGACGGTTTGTTGCCGCCATAACAATAACACCTGAATTTTCGCCGAAACCGTCCATTTCAACGAGTAACTGGTTAAGGGTTTGTTCTCTTTCGTCGTGTCCACCACCAAGGCCTGCGCCACGCTGACGGCCAACGGCATCGATTTCGTCGATAAACACGATAGAGGGTGCATTCTTTTTAGCTTCGTCGAAAAGGTCGCGAACACGGGATGCACCGACACCGACAAACATTTCTACGAAGTCGGAACCTGAAATGGAGAAGAACGGTACTCCTGCTTCCCCTGCTACTGCTTTGGCGAGTAATGTTTTACCTGTACCGGGAGGGCCAACTAAAAGCACACCCTTGGGAATTTTTGCGCCAAGTTCGTTAAAGCGTTTTGGGTTTTTAAGGAAATCTACAATTTCTTCGAGTTCTTGTTTTTCTTCATCTGCGCCTGCAACATCGATAAATGTGGTCTTTTTGTTGGGGTCGGCTTTTTTGATTTTTGCCTTGCCGAAGCCCATGGTTTTATCCATACCCATACCACCGTTCATCTTCTTCATCATAAAGATCCAGAAGACTGCGATGACACCAATTAATAGAACTGTGGGAAGCAGACTTAAAATCCAAGAAGTTTCGCCGCCACTTTTGTAGTCCATTTTAATAAGGGCAGAAGTGTTTTTGGGGTCTTCTTCCCTTACCTTATCGTTGTGGGCAAGCACAAAGTCATTAACATCATTATAGAAAATATTAGGGTCGGCAATTGTATAACGATATTCCTTACCGTCAGCTCTTTTTACATATATGAGTTCACCACTATATAAATTGAGCTGATAAGCCGAAATTTGATTGGTTTTAACCATTTCGACAATTTCATAGTACTTAAGCTTATCGACACTTTTGGTGCTAAGCGACACAGCAACAATTGTTACTATGAAGATTATGGGTACCACTATATAAAGCAGTACATTACGCAAATTTTTCTTCAAGTTTTAGTTCGTCCTTTCTGTATTTAGGCCGCTGCTCTATCCTTCGTAAACCGAAGGCTTGAGTATTCCAACGTATGGAAGGTTGCGGTATTTTTCATCGTAATCGAGGCCATAGCCTACAACAAATGCATCGGGGATTTGTGCGCCCACATAGTCGGCAACGATATCTGCCTTTCTGCGTTCGGGCTTGTCGAGCAATGTGCATATTTTAACACTTGCAGGACCACGGGTCAAGAGTATTTCTTTAAGGCTTGAAAGGGTTACGCCTGAATCGAGAATGTCTTCTACAATTAAAAGGTCATATCCTTCAAGATTTATATCCAAGTCCTTTATAATTTTAACAGAACCTGAAGTTGATGTGCCTGAACCATAAGAAGATACAGCCATAAAATCTATACGGCAAGGTATTTTAATTTCGCGAAGAAGGTCTGCCATAACCATAACAGAGCCTTTAAGTACACTTACAACTAAAAGATTTTTATCTTTATAATCTTCGGTAATTTGTTTGCCTAGGCGCTTATTAATTTCTTTAAGTTCTTCTTCAGATAAAAGTACCTTTTCAATATCTTTGTTCATATTTAACTTCCCCCGAATTGTTATTTATTATGTGTTATAAATTCTATTGCTTTTTTTGTGTTTTTGTCGACTGCAACTCTTTCGGCAACACCGATTCCATAAACCCAAACAACACCTGTATCATCTGCCGCAACAGGTAAAGAATTTCTTTGTTCTTCGAGAATTTTTAGTTCGTTCATAAGCTTTTTAAGGCTTTTGGTACATCCACGCCCATTAAGGCGAATTTCGTCGGACGCATTTCTTGTGCGAACTGTTATATTGCCATTTATTTTATCACAGTCTATAGCATTTTTTAAAAACAATTTGTTAACATTTGAAAAATTTTCCAACAAAACTTCTTTTTGCTGTACTTCATACTGTGTTTGAACAGGTGTTTCACTGTTGGACACAAAATAGAATCTTTCACCTTTACAAATTGCCGTCATATTTCCATTCATACTTGTTTTGCCACCTGAAAGCAATACTTCCTTGCAGTTTTCAAGATGAAGCGAATCTGTTTTAAGTGAAAATCTTTCTTCCAAATAAAGAGCTATTACCCTTTTTATAATGGAAGGTGGTTGAATTTTTAAAAGTTGGGCATCTAAAAAATCTTGCCTTGAAACAAGCAGATAAATTCTTTTTGCCGAAGTATCTAAAAATTCTTCGTCTTCACGCAAATTGGCAGACATTGAAGCTACCGTTTCGGGTGCAGACGGGTTAATTTTTTTAAGCACCGGCACAACATTGTGTCTTAAGAAATTTCTTGTGTAATCGTCTGTGAGATTACTGCTGTCTACAACGAAAGCTATTTCCTTTTCTTTAAGATAAGCTTCAATTTCTTGTCTTGTACAAAAGATTAAAGGTCTTATAAGGTTATCCCTTTTAGGTGGTATGCCTGCCACACCTTTTAGGCCTGTGCCTCTTGTAATGTTATAAAGCACGGTTTCTAAATTATCGTCGGCTGAATGGGCAGTTGCCACAAGGCCTTCTATTTTAGCAAACACTTCATAGCGTGCATTTCTTGCTGCAAGTTCTATGCTTTGACCACTTGTTTTAGCCTTTTCGGTAACATTTATTCTTTCGGTTTTAAGGGGTACTTCTTCCCTTTTGCAGAGTTCTTCTACGAAGGCTTGGTCTCGGTTTGATTCTTTGCCGCGAAGAAGGTGGTTAACGTGTACTGCAGAAAGAATTATACCGTATTCGTTTGCAAGTTCCTTTAAAACATAAAGAAGACAAACAGAATCTGCCCCACCCGAAAGCGCAACGGTTACCTTGTTTTCGTATTTAAGCATTTCATATTTACTGAATGCTTTTTTTACCTTTGCTAACATTATCTGAATACATCCTGCGAAGCAAATCTTGTAAACTTGCCGTCCCAATGCAGTTCAACCGTATCTACGCTACCGTGACGGTTTTTAGCTACGATGATTTCTGCCTTGTTGGGATCGGGCATATTTTCGGGATTTGCGTTATCTTCGGTTTCACTGCGATAATAATTTTCACGATAAATGAACATTACTATATCGGCATCCTGCTCGATAGAACCCGATTCACGAAGGTCTGCAAGTGCAGGCTTATGTGATTTACCTTTTGTTTCGGTACCACGGGAAAGCTGTGCACAGGCAATTACGGGAACGCCGAGTTCCTTTGCCATAGCCTTTAGGTTACGGGTAATATCGGAAACTTCTTGTACACGGTTTTCGGTCTTCTTTGCAGACTGCATAAGACCCAAATAGTCGATAATAACAAGGTCTACCTGTCCGTTTTTAACACGGCGAAGTTTAGCCTTCATTTCGGGAACTGTAATACCCGGTGTTTCATCAAAATAAATTTCTGCTTCGGAAAGGTTTGTGCCTGCTTGTGCTAAACGTGTCCATTCATCTGTTGTAAGTTCGCCTGTACGAAGTTTTTCACTTTCGATTGATGCTTCGTTTGAAAGCATACGCTGTGCTAACTGATCTCTTGTCATTTCCAGCGAGAAGAAGCATACTGTCTTTTTAGCGTTTACTGCAACGTTTCGCGCAATATTTAGTGCGAACGAAGTTTTACCCATACCGGGACGTGCGCCTAAAATAATAAGGTCGGTTTTGTTAAGACCTGTTATTACCTTATCGAGCGCAGAAATACCCGTAGGAATACCCTTATACTGTTCGGCAGTTTCGGGGTCGGATATTTTTGTAAGACGTGAATAGGTTTCTTCTACAATTACCTTACCGATGTGAACAAGTCCCGAAATATCTTTACCCTGTCTAATATCGTAAATAGTTTGCTCTGCATGGTCTAATAACAGGTCGGGATCTAAAAGGTTTTCGTTAACATCTTTAATAATCGTTTCGGCAGCTGTTAACAAGGAGCGTGCATAATAACGATCCTTTACAAGCTCTACATATGTACTAATATTTTTAGATGTAGGAACTACCTTTGCTAGTTGGGTAAGGTAGGCTTTGCCACCTGCATCGTCATAAACGCCACTTCGCTTTAGTTGCTCTAAAAGCGAAATAAAGTCAATAGCACGACCACCCATTTCCAGCATATTTCTTAAGGTTTTGAAAATTTCCCTATGCTCTTTTAAATAGAAGTATTCTTCTTTAATTTGGGTTGTAACGTAATTTAAGCATTCGGGGTCAATAAGTATTGCGCCAAGCACTGCCTGCTCTGCTTCTATTGAATAGGGAGCGTTGATGCCTGTTGTATCGGGCAAATAGTTAATTTTTTCAGCCATTTTTTACTTCACCTTTCGGTTTTTTATGCAATAACTGCTACTGTAAAGGTTGCGGAAATATCTGTGAAAAGTTTAACGGTTGCTGTGTATTCACCATAATTTTTAATGTCTGCAACGGTTAACTTTTTCTTGTCTATGGAAGTGCCGAGTTTACTGTTAAGTTCTGCTGCAATTTCTTTAGAAGTTATAGAACCAAAAAGCTTGCCGTTGGCGCCTGCTTTAGCCTTTATTTCTATCTTTGTGCCTTCAATTTTAGCAGCAAGAGCCTTTGCAGCTGCTTTATCTTGTTCGTAATGGAAGGTTACCGCTGCTGCCTTGCTGTTAAATTCTGCCATTGCAGAAGCGTTAGCCTCTTTTGCAAGGTTTTTGGGGAAAAGGAAGTTTCTTGCATATCCGTCGGAAACATTTACAAGTTCACCTTTTTTGCCTTGACCTTTAACATCTTGTAATAAAATTACCTTCATTTATATCACCTTTCAGAAAGTGTGGTTATCACACTATATAATTTTTAATTGCGGCTTGAAGCCTTTTTTCTACCAGTTCAAAATCGTTAGATTTAATTTGGCAAGCCGAAGCAGTTTTATGCCCACCTCCACCTAATTTTGCCATAATTTTTTGAACATCGACATCGCCAAACGAGCGTGCCGAAATGTTTATATCTTCCCCCGAAGGACACATTACAAAAGATGCCATTACGCCGTTTATGGCAAGAAGTTCATCGGCTGCCTGCGCTGTGGCTATTCTTGTAAACTGGTCTTCGGTTTTGGTTTTTGCAATTGCAAAATTTTCAAAAAGTTCTACTTGAGAAACTATATCGTATTTTCTTTTACAAACCTCTACCGATTCAGAAAACATCTTTTTAATAAGTACCGGGTCAGCACGGTTTTGCCTTAAAAATGCAGCGCACCTAAAGGTGCTGGGGCCTGTGTTCATTACAAAATTTTTAGTATCTAACATAATGCCCGAAAGCAAAGCTGTTGCTGCTACTGTGGACGGTTTATCGATACCAAGAAGTCTTATCATAAGGGTAACTATTTCACAAGCAGACGAAGCCGAGCTTTTCATATAGCGTGCTACAGTTTGATCCACAAAATCTTCCGACTGTCTGTGGTGGTCTATGATAATTACCCTATCAATTCTATCGTAAAGCTCTTTAAAATCCATAATTACGGGACGATGTGTGTCTACAACAATAAGTAAGGAGTTTTTATCGATAGTATCTTTTATTTCGTTATAATCGTAAATGGTACAGTCTTGGTCGCTAAAACGCAAAAAGTCTACAAGTGTTCTGGCAAGGGTGTTTTGCTTGTTTGCAACCATTTTAACATTGTATTTATTACGCAGCGCATAGTAAAGGCCGTAGGAAGCACCTACCGAATCGAGATCGGAAAAGGCGTGGCCCATAATATAAATTGTGGATGCTGAATCTAGATGTTTTTTGAATTTTTTTGTAAAACGGTAAAGCTTATAGTCGGCATACATAAGACCTGCAAAAAGCTTGAACGAGAAAACCGACCAAGCTATTAAAAGTATGCTTGCGACAGCACTAACGAGCACGGCTACAAAACCGTATTGCCACATAAACGCACATAGCGCCACACAAATAACAGCCATTACAACGGCAACTATATATTTGTAGGTAAACCTTTTCATAGCCGAACTCCTTTCTTTTATACTTCCATAATTATTGGCATAACCATTGGGCTTCTGCGTGTTACTTGATATAGGTATTTTGAAATACCGTCGCGCAGTTTTAATTTAATTGTATTGATATCGTGAATTCTTCTTGTGTAGCAGTATTCAAGTATATCTTCGGCAACTTCTATAACTTCGTTTATAAGTTCTTCAGATTCTTTCATATAAACGAAGCCACGGGTAACAATTTCGGGACCCGAAACAACTTCGCCTGTAACTTCGTCCATTGTAACGGTTACTATCATAATACCGTCATCGGATAAAAGCTTTCTGTCGCGAAGAACAACACCACCGACATCGCCTACGCCAAGACCGTCTACAAGTACTCTGCCCGAAGGTACGGTTTCGGTTACCTTGATGCTTTTTGATGTAAGTTCAATTACTTCGCCAATATTTGCAATAAGTGTATTTTCTGCAGGCACGCCCATTGTTTGTGCTAAAAGCGCATGCTTTGTAAGGTGCTTTTGTTCGCCGTGTACGGGAATATAATACTTTGGCTTTACAAGTGAAATAAGAAGTTTTAATTCTTCTTGGCAAGCGTGTCCTGAAACGTGTACGTCGTACATTTTTTCGTACACCACATTTGCACCACGCTTCATAAGTTCGTTTACAACCTTACTAACAAGCTTTTCGTTGCCCGGAATTGGGGTTGCCGAAATAATTATCATATCGTTTGGCACAATTTCAACATTTCTGTGGTCGCTGAATGCCATTCTGTGAAGCGCAGATAAAGGTTCGCCCTGACTTCCTGTTGTGATTATAACAAGCTGTTCGGGCTTATAGCGCTTAATAAGTTCGATATCAATTAAAACATTTTCGGGAACCTTTAAGTAGCCAAGTTTAGAAGCAACGCTAACAACATTTAGCATACTTCTGCCCGACACGGCAACCTTTCTGCCACAGTTAACCGCTTCGTCTATAATTTGCTGAATACGATGGATGTTAGACGAGAAGGTTGCAATGATTATGCGATTATTGCCTGCCTTTTTAAAGAGATTTTGGAAAGACTCCCCTACCACCTTTTCGGACATTGTATAACCGGGACGTTCTGCGTTGGTGGAATCTGCCAGCATTGCAAGAACGCCTCGCTTGCCGAGTTCGCCAAAACGAGCAAGGTCTATAACCTGACCGTCTATTGGGGTGGTATCTATTTTAAAATCTCCTGTATGAAGTACTGTTCCGACAGGTGTTTTAATAGCAAACGCCACTGCATCGGGTATAGAGTGGTTAACGTGAATAAACTCGGCGCTGATTGAACCGAATTCGAGCGTTTCGCCGGGGTTTACAACATTAAGTTTTGCTTCTGCTAAATTTTTGTGTTCCTTTAATTTGCCTTCAATAAGACCTAAAGTTAGCCTTGTAGCATAGATTGGAACATTTATGTTTTTAAGAAGATATGGTATTGCGCCGATATGGTCTTCGTGGCCGTGGGTTACAACAAGGCCACGTATTTTATCTTTATTTTGAACAAGATACGAAAAGTCGGGTATTACAATGTCTACGCCCGGAGTTTCTTCGTCGGGGAAAGCCATACCACAGTCGACAATTAAAATATCATCCTTATATTCATAAACGGTTATGTTCTTGCCTATTTCGCCAAGGCCACCGAGTGAAATAATTTTTATCGGTAATTTAGGTGTTTTAGATGTTTTAGCTGCACTCTTCTTTTTAGGTGCATTTTTCTTTGGTGAGCCTTTAGAAGAATATTTTTTATTCTTTACAGGCTTTTTTTCTTGAGCCATTATTTTTCCTCCAATAATTTTTTATTTCCCTCACGGGATTAAATGCCCGTGAATTTGCACAGACACTTAGTTATGCTATATTATATAACGTTCCAGAAGTTGTGGAATATCTTAAAACAAATATGGCAGACAAGGTAGCCGATGACAACCAAGATGGAGTAATCGACGAAAAAGATGCAAGTGTGATTTCATATATCGACAAGATGTATAACATGGAATTCGTGTTAAAGCCATTTTATAAGATAGTAGACACTTCTAGAGAAGAAGGTAGCCAAGAAATCATTGCTATAGGTGCACCAAGTGACGCACGTTCAATGGTACAC
>JAFOFE010000099.1 GCA_017387475.1 Clostridia bacterium
GGGGCCTTGGTCCCGCCGTTTTTGTAGGGGACGGCGAGATTCCCCTGATAGGGGAAATGTCCGAAGGACAAAAGGGTCTGGGCAAAGCCGTACCTTCGACGTCCCGTCCAAAAGGGCCGAGCGCCAAGGGCCTAGGGCCAAGGGAATGGTGTGCCTACGGCACAAAAAATAAATGCGTCGCAGACACCATTTTTATTCTTTATTCTTTCTTCTTTATTATTTATTATTTGTTTTCGCTTTTGCGAAAACCTTACTCTTCCCTTTTCCCCACAATGAAGCCGTTGGACTAAATAACGAGTTATAAGAACTTATAAGAAGATATAAGAACTTCTCAAAATCTTCTTACCACAGTTTACAACAAAACGGACTATGGAATTTCCATAGTCCGTTTGATTTTTATCTAGATGTGTGTTATGATTACAAAAAGGAGTGTTCGTAATGAATGATACTATATACTTATCAGAAATTTTTACTGCTTTACATCCACTTAACGAATATAAAATGCACTTTGCAAAACCTGATTCAACAGAACCGTTGGATGCTTATATGAGAGATTTCAAGGAATGGGAAGCTTGGAATCGTTGGTCAAACGGCAAGGATGATTTTAATAGAAAGTATATCTTTTCACTTATTAGTTTTTACCCCGAACATGACACATGGCTTTTCGGTGGTATATGGGAAGTGCTACAAAGGGATTTTGTTAATGGTGGAGAATATCCTTATACTATATCTCTGTGTGAAGATTATAGAAAATTCATTGGTAGACTCAAAATTAAATATGCACACAAAGACAGACAAGTCAGAAATGTAATGGAAAATTATTTCCCAAAACTTGTTGTTAAAGAAATTTTAGAAGAGCCCTATTCAATACATACATTTCCAGGGTATAAGAATTTAGATGTTCCGTTTATGACATTGGAAAATGTTATAAATAAAGACCATCCTTCATGGAAAAATGCTTTATCTATAAAAGGAATATATTTAATTACTGACACAAAAACAGGGAAAAAATATGTTGGTAAAGCTTCGGGAGAAAAAGGATTCTGGCAACGATGGAGTGACTACATATATGATGGTCATGGCGGCGATGTGGATTTGAAAAAATTGCTTGATTCACATGGTGGGCTTCAGTATGCTCGTGAAAATTATAAATTTACTTTATTAGAAATAGTTGAATCAAATATTGAAAATGATATAGATGACAGAGAAAGTTATTGGAAACGAGTTTTAATGTCAAGGTTAGAATCAGTGGGACACAACAAAAATTAAGAGTGTTTAATTTACCACGATTTTACCAGAGATTTGCAAGAACTTATAAGAACTTATCCATTTCTTCTTACCACAGTTTAACCAAAAGATAACGGACTATGGAATTTCCATAGTCCGTTTGTTTATCTGTTTTTTTTGCCATATTTCGTGAATTGTCTCTGCGAAGATGGTTCTTGAATGCTTGTTGGGGTTATCGTTTATGTTCTTTTTGTATATGTAATAGTCTCGAACCTGTTGCCATAATCCTTGTTCTTTGACCCATTCGATTTTTGCAGGTAATTCCATATATCCTTTGGGTTGATATTCCCACGAGTAACTGTTTTGCTTTTTATTATAACGAATATATTGCTGTCTTCCATCGCCACATTCGTATATAATACAGAAATCACAACTATGTAGAATACGGGAGTTTGTTTTATCCTTAACCTTAATGGTGAGAACACGAGTGGAGTCCTCTGTGTAATCATATCCGAAAATAGAATATCCATATGGATTAGTAACTCTATCAAGACCTTTATGAAGAATATTTCGTATTTCTTCGGCAGAATAATTTTCGTCAGGGTCATTAACTTCAATATTCACATCAAAATCAAAGCCAGTATTAGAGTTTCTGTCACGGGTTATCATCTTTCGTTTGCTACTTCCTACGAAGTGGTATTGGAAGGTGAATTCATCTCGGACCTCATCTTGTAGTTTATGTATAATTTTGAATAACTCGTCTCTAATCGGTTCCCATTCGTGATTAGGAACATATTCAAAATCGTGCATAGCGATAATGCCTACTTTCGTTCAAAATTAAATCATTACAGTATATCACTAAATTTTTAATTGTCAAGATTTTTTACAATATAATTTTACCACAAATTTACCACAGTTTCAAAACAAATTATAAAAAGTTATAAGGAGATATAAGAAAATCTTGATTTTCGGGGTTTGGAAACGGCAAGTTTTAAGAAGTTATAAGAACTTATAAAACTTTATTAAAATCAATTTTGGTGTCTCCCCAAATACTTTTCCCTTGTGGCAAGGCCACCCCTAATGTGGCGTTCTTGCTTGTTTTTTTCCAAAACATCACGAACAAGCAAATAAAGCGCCGGTTCTTCGTATTTAAGTTTAACGGTTATATCTTTATGTACGGTAGATTTACTAATTTTAAACACCTTTGCTGCTGCGCGCACGGTTGCCCCTGTGTCAATAATATATTCGCCCAAAAGCACGGCTCTGCTGGAAAACATTTCTTTCATATAATCAACTCCATTTAACTATATGAAAGTGGCAATAAAAGTATAACCACCGAGTGTAAATACACTCGGTGGTTTTCGGTTAACGTATGCTTTGAAACAGATAGGCAAACCCACTTTTAATTGTATTTGCTTTGCTTTAATTTAATCCTAATAGTTTACGGCCGCTGTTACCCACGCCTATTATCCATACTTCTTTTCCGGTTTCTTTTTCGTATATGTGGACTATAGACTTATAAAAATCGGGATGTTTTACACAATGAGAAGTATCAAAATAATAATCAAAATTGTCCCAGTTACGGAATTTTTTAATATCAAAAGTGTTATAGTCACAACATAAAAATTTTTGAAGCCATTTATCGTTTTTTAATATGTGGTCATAAGAAGCACCTAAAAGCATCATCTTTAACGACCACACACATTCATAATTCCAAAATGCATCATTTTGTGGGTCGCCGCATTCAATGTGAAAAAAATCGGTAAGAACATGGTCCCAAAACAAGCCAAAACTGTCGGCAGAAAGTCCACAATCTAACAGCATTTTTAAAGCAATAATCGCGTTTTCGTTTGTAACAAAACCAAAATCCCAGGCGGGATTTATGCTATTGGCATCATCGTACGGAATTCTTGGTTTATCAACATTCATTCCGTATTTCAAAAACAACTCTGTGATTTTGGGCAAATCAATACTGTTGTTGTCTTGTGAACCGCATACTAATTCGCCATAAATATGATCTAATAAATGCCATCCATTTGCTTCCGTTCCTCCGAGTGGATCAGCTCCCGCTTTTAGCAATTCTTCTACTGCAGCAAAATTTATAGGTTCTTTACAACATTCATCGTATAGTTTGTTGTTTAACTCTATTTCATCATTTGCATAAACTCCAATATAATCATCAACATTTATAAGTCCATCCATAAATATTCTCCTTTTTTCTTTTATATCTTAATTTTAACACCGGCGGCGTCCCATAAAAAGTACTTTGCTTAAAGAAAACACATAAAATTTCTGTTTTATTGACAAAATTTCGAAAAATGTGATATACTTTTTAAAAAGATATTTTTTGGAGGTTTAATATATGTTTTGTAAGCATTGTGGAGCAGAAATGAACGAATTTCAAGCCGTTTGTTTAAACTGTGGCGTTAAAAAAGGCGACGGTATGCGTTTTTGCGCTTATTGTGGAAAAGAACCTGCTATGTATGCTCGTTTTTGCAATAATTGTGGCGCACCTACAGGTATAAAACCCCCTGCACCTGCAAAAGACCCAAACTACCTTGCAGGAAACGAAATGCTGCTTATTGCCCTTTTATGCTTCTTTGTTGGTGGTTTTGGTGTACATAACTTTGTTATGGGCGAAAACAAAAAGGGCGCTGCTAAACTTATTTTAACTTTTTGTGGTTTGATTTCTTGTGGAATAACAACCATTGCGTGCGCCGTAATAACCTTAATTGAATTCGTAAATATTCTTACCGACAAATATGTAGTAAATACAGAAAAATGGTTCTAAAAAAAGCACTCCCAACGGAGTGCTTTTTTAGGGCCTAGGGCCAAGGGCCCGGGGCCTAGGGAATAAGTGCCTTCGGCACGGAAACATATAAACTTAACGGTGAGCGTAGGGCGGGGGAGACTCCCTCGCGGTGCGAGGGAGATGTCCGAAGGACAGAGGGAGACGGCCTCCGTAAGAGGTGGTCCCGCCGTTTTTGTAGGGGACGGCGAGATTCCCCTTTTCCCTGTTCCCTATTCCCTTTTCCCTAAAAAAAAGCGCACCCTTTCGGGTGCTTTTCAGTTTTCAGTGGGCAGTGAATGTGTCGCTTTGCGACATATATAAATTGTACAAAAAGCACACATTTCCCTCGGCCCTTGGCCCTAGGCCCTAGGCCCTAATAAAAAAAGCGCACCCTTTCGGGTGCGTTTTTTTATTTATACATTCCTTTAGCAGTCATTTCGGCAATTGCGTCAACAACACTTTGCTTGTCTTCACGGTATGTAACACCGTACCAACGGTCAGGGGAAGAAAGCACGCGAACCTTCTTAATTCCCTTCTTAACAAGTGAATCAACTTCAAAGGGAAGGAAAAATTCAGCTTTAGGTGCATCTAAATTTTCGTCAAGGAACTTTTTGAAATCTTCGTAAAGATAACCGAAGATATCGGGGGTAAGACCCCACATATTCATAGAAACGTTAACGTCGGGGTCGAATACGTCGGTAACGTTGCCGTCGTCGTCATAGTTTTTGCAGTCTTTAATTTTGGTAGCTTCGGTAACTGCCTTTAAGTAGCCGTTTTCGGTTTCGCAAATACCACGGGAAACGGTGCCGTTTTCGGTAAGGGTATTTTTAAGAAGGAAGCCAACCATGCTGTATTCGCCGGGCTTTTGAAGCTTTAATTCTTCATATAAAACCTTAAAAGCTTCTTTACCGTAATAGTCGTCGGCGTTAATAACAGCGAAGGGTTCTTTTACAATGTCTTTGCATGCAAGAATTGCCTGACCTGTACCCCAAGGCTTTTGACGTGTTTCGGGACAAACATAACCGTCAGGTAAATCGCCTGTTTCTTGGAAGGCATATTCAACCTTAACCATTTTTTCAATACGTTTGCCAACAAGATTTTTAAAATCTTCTTCAATGGCGTGCTTAATAACAAAAACAACCTTATCGAAGCCTGCTTCAATAGCATCGTAAACCGAATAATCTACAATAGCTTCGCCGTTTTTGCCAACAGGTTCAGCCTGTTTTAAGCCACCAAAACGACTGCCCATACCGGCTGCCATAATAACAAGTGTTGCGTGAAAACTCATAATATTCCACTCCTTAAAAATATTGCGAATATTTTTCGCATACATACATATTTATATTAATATACTAAAGTAATTTTGTCAAGAAAGCAAGGCAAAAAGTCAAGAAAAAAGGCAGATTTTTAAGAAGAAAAGTTTAATAAAAAATAAGTTTGCAAATAATTAAAATTTATTTGCTTGACAAAAAGGATTATTGTGTATATAATAGGCATTGTATGTTTTGCACAAAAGTTGCAAAACATTTTAATTATTTTAAGGAGAGTACAAAAAATGGCTAAGAGCGTACAGCTTACCAAGGCTGGTCTTGACAAGTTAAAAGGCGAACTCGAACATTTAAAGACTCAGGGAAGAACAGACATCGCAGAAAAAATTCGTGTTGCTCGTGGATATGGCGACCTATCCGAAAACAGCGAATATGACGAAGCAAAGAACGAACAGGCAAAAATCGAAGCTCGCATTGTAGAACTTGAAAAAATGCTTGAAAATGCAGTTATTATCGAAGAAGACGTAGCTACCGACTGTGTAGCAGTTGGCGTTACCGTAACTGTGTTAGACGTAGACTTCGAAGAAGAAATGACCTATAAGGTTGTAGGACCTGCCGAAGCAGACCCAATGAACGGACTTATTTCCGACGATTCACCGGTTGGTCGCGCACTTGTTGGCGCAAAGATTGGCGACGAAGTTGTTGCAGAAGCACCCGTTGGCGAAATCAAGTTCAAAATTTTAAGCATTTCAAAGTAATTTAAGGGCGGAGTTATTCTGCCCTTTTTACTTTATATATTACAAGGAGTAAAAATGGACAACAAAAAAAGCGAAACACTATCTCAAAGGGAAAAGGCGCAAAAGGAACTGTTGCAGCTTAAAAAAATGCAGCAAGGTCAGCTCGACCCATCCATTTTAAATGATGACGATAAAAAAATTGTTCCAAAAACATTAGACGAAAAGTGCGACAACTTTTTTTACCACCACAAAGCAAAGGTTATAATTTTTGGCTTTTTGGCTGTGGTTTTATCGGTTCTTATAGTTTCCTGCGCTACCAGAACCAATTACGATGCAACCCTTACCATCTATTGTTATGAATATATAGATTCCGAAACCGTAAAAGAAGTAGGTAAATGGATGGAAGGCTACCACGCCGACAGCAACGAAAACGGAAAGGTAGATATTTTGGCAACCGACTGTTCTTTTTCCGAAGATACAGAGCTTGCCGATACCGTATCAACCCAACAAATGAAGGTGCAGGCACTTCTTATGGACCGTGAAGCTATGCTTTTCATTTTAGATGAAAACAGCCTTGCTTATTTAAATTCCATAAGCGAAAATTTCGAACTGTTTACCAAAGATAATATTTATAAATTAGATAACGATTTTTATAAAACCTTATCAGACGGCAGATTCGGTCTTGACCCGGAAAAAGACCACTATTTATGCCTTAGAACCATAGACAAAACAGCCCTTGAAGGCAAAGCAGTTAAAAATTATGAAGATGCCAAGGCTGCCTTCGATAAAATTAAGGCAGGCAAATAATCATTGACAAAATTCATACACACTTATATAATATAAGAAACTGAATTTCTTAAAACCTATGAAGCGAAAGTTAGACCACAAGGGGCGCTTAAAGAGAGCAGGGTATGGTGGAAACCTGTAGTAGTTGTGTGGTAAGTGGGTTGCTGAGGGAAAGATGAACAGAGTTTACTCTTACTAGTCGGACCGTATGTCTGCGTTAAAGACAGGGAATGTGTTGGCATTCCTTTCTAAGAGATATCCTTTTGGATAATAAAGGTGGCACCGTGGATTTTCCGCCCTTTAACGTTAAGGTTAAAGGGCTTTTTTTATTTAAGATTTTCGGTAAATTTACTTTTGGAGGAAACAAAAATGAATTTTAACGGAATTAATTTCGACACTTATTTTAAGGACTACCCAAATAATGACGGTTATTTCGGCAAATATGGTGGAGTTTATATTGACGATAAACTTAAAAACGCTATGGCAGAAATTACCGAAGCTTACAGAAGTATCTGCCAGTCCAGAAAGTTTATTGCAGAACTTCGCAGAATAAGAAAGGAATTTCAGGGCAGACCTACACCTGTAACCCATCTTGAACGCCTTTCTAATTCACTCGGCAACGTTCAGCTTTACGCAAAGCGCGAAGATCTTAACCATTCGGGCGCGCACAAGTTAAATCATTGCATGGGCGAAGCTTTACTTGCAAAATATATGGGCAAAAAGAAAATTATTGCAGAAACCGGCGCAGGTCAGCACGGTGTTGCGCTTGCAACTGCTGCTGCATATTTCGGCCTTGAATGCGATATTTATATGGGTTCTGTTGATATTAAAAAGCAGGCTCCAAACGTTGCCCGTATGAAAATACTTGGCGCAAATGTTGTTGAAGTTACACACGGCCTTGCAACCTTAAAAGAAGCAGTAGATGCTGCTTTCGATGCTTACAGCAAGGAATATAAGGACTGCATTTATTGCATTGGCTCGGTACTTGGCCCCCATCCTTTTCCAATGATGGTGCGCGACTTCCAAAGCGTTGTTGGTATCGAAGCTCGCGAACAGTTCCTTGAAATGACAGGCCATCTTCCCGATGCTATCGTTGCTTGTGTAGGTGGTGGATCTAATGCAGCAGGTCTTTTTGCAGGCTTCTTAAATGACCCTGTAGATATCTACGGTGTAGAACCTTTAGGTAGGGGACCAAAGCTTGGCGACCACGCAGCTTCACTTAAATACGGTACCGAAGGCATTATGCACGGCTTTAATTCTATTATGCTTAAAGATGAAAATGGCGACCCTGCTCCCGTTTACTCGGTAGCTTCGGGTCTTGACTATCCTTCTTCCGGCCCCGAACACGCATTTTTACAAGAAATCGGCCGTGTTAAGTATGATGTTATCGACGACGAAGAAACTATCGACGCCTTCTTCAAGCTTTCTCGTATGGAAGGTATCATTCCTGCTATCGAATCTTCACACGCTGTTGCCTACGCTATGAAGATGGCTAAACAAATGGATCACGGATCAATTCTTATCAACCTTTCGGGCAGAGGCGATAAGGATATGGACTATGTTATAGAAAATTACGGTATAAGATAATGAGAATTGCAGTTATAACAGGTGCTTCAAGTGGTATGGGCAGAGAATTTGCAATTAAACTTGAAGCCGAACATAATTTTGAAGAAATTTGGGTAATCGCACGCCGTGCAGACCGTCTTGAAGAACTTAAAGAGCTGCTTGGAGAAAAGGTTCGTCCCATTTCGTTAGACTTAACAAATAATGAAAGCCTTAATAAATATAAGGAAATGCTTGAAACCGAAAAACCCGAAATTGCTGTGCTTGTAAATGCAAGTGGTTTCGGTAAGTTCGAAGCGTTCGAAAATATTTCGCTCGAAGACCAGTTCGGTATGATAGATTTAAATGCAAAGGCGCTAACAGCCGTTACCTACCTTTCGCTTCCTTATTTAAAAAAGGGTAGTCAGGTTTATCAAATTGCATCACTTTCTTCCTTCCAGCCGGTGCCTTACCTTGCAGTTTACGGCGCAACCAAGGCTTATGTTTTGTCGCTTACAAGGGCAGTAAATGCCGAAATGCGTAAAACAGGAATAAAAATGATGGCAGTTTGTCCCGGTTGGGTAAAAACCGAATTTTTCGACAGAGCCGTTATAAAAGAAGGCGTAATTACCTACTTTAATCAGTTCTTCACAGCCGAACAGGTTGTAAAAAGAGCAATGAAAGATATGAAAAAGGGCAAAGATGTTTCGGTCTGCGGCCCAAAAATCAGAGCGCAAGTATTGCTAACAAAGCTTTTACACCACAAAGCAGTAATGCGAATTTGGATGTGGCAGCAAAAGAAATAAAAAAAGCACCCGAAGAGGCGCACTCCGTAAGGAAGTGCGCCTCAGTTTTATTCGCCAAAGGCGAGTTATATTGCTTCGCAGTGATATTCGGCTATCGCCGAGTGTTATTCGCTTCGCAAGTTTAGGGGCGAATAAAATATCACTAAAACCGAAGGTTTTAATATCACTTTTGATTTATCAAAAATATCACTGTGAGACCTGTCTCACAATATCACTTATTATTTTTATCTTTGAGATAGGTAATATTTCAAAGTATGTAACCCACTATGACACTTTCAAACAGAAAGTGTCAATTTTTATATAAAAAGAAAATTGGGAGAACACTTCTTTACGAAGTGTCTCCCAAAGGGTCTCTTTTTTTATTTCCATTTATAAAATTCTTTATCGAAGTAAGCTACGGCTATTTCCAAATATTCCTTAATCTGGTCAAGACCGTATCCTCTGAGCTTGCCTTCAACCTTTGCCCACTTTTGCTCTTCCATTTTTAGGGCGTCGGCA
>JAFOFE010000100.1 GCA_017387475.1 Clostridia bacterium
ATGCCCTGTTTTCTATATTCGGGAAGAACGCCTGCAGCATAAAGATATTTTGCAGGATATTCTTGATTGCCGTTTTTAAAGGTGCAATCTATTAGATAAAGCATGGCAATCATTTTACCGTCTTTTAAAATAAAACGGCAAGAATTTTCGAAATATTTATTTGTAAATGCTTCGGCAAAATGTTCATCGTCTTCATAAAACACGGTTTTATAAAGTTCTAACGCTTGTTTTTGTAAACTCATTTATTCACCACGGTACATAAGACTGTATTTTTCTAAAAGAATTTCGGGTTTATAGGAAAGTTTTGCTTTGCGAAGACCTTCTATTCCTAAATCGTCTTCACGGTTAATGTATTCGTATTCGCCAAGTTCTCTTGCAGCAAATTCACGGTTAATTAAGGCATAGGCAGTAAGGAAATTAGCGTCGGCCTTTTCGAAATGGATATTGAAAACTTTAGAATTTATTGGCGAGCCGAGTGTTACGGCAACTACATTATCATCTACCCTAATAAGTGCGCCTTTATAGTCAATTCCTACATTTGACGCTAGAATTTCTTTAAGTGCTTTTTGTTCTGCTGCCAAGCCTTCATCGAACGGGTCGGCTTTATCGAAATACCATTTTTCTGAAAAATCTAAAAATTCTTGCTTATTATTGCTATTTAAAGTTTCGTAAGTCCAATTATATTTTTTAGAAAATGCAGAAATGTGGTTTCTTTTAGAATGATATTTTTTACCCTGCAAGGTAGCAAGCGCTTCCCTTTTATAGATATAGTCGAAATTATCTCTTTCGGGTATAACTTCATAGCAGTTATATTTTTTTAAGAAGGTTTCGAGTCTTTTACCTTGCGATGTCCAAATATTTGGGGTAATTCCTTTGCTTTTGCAATATTCAAAAATTAAGTTCATACCATAATCTAGGTCGCCGTAAGGAAGTGAGAAAACATAACCCCCATCTTCTGAACTGCTTTTGAAAAAGAGAGTTTTATCGTCCATATAGAATTTGTTTTCGTATATGGTTTTCCAAATATAAATGCTTATAAAATTCATTTCACAAGAAAATTCACCCTCATCAAAAAAGAATTGGGCGAATTTTTTGTAATCAGTTAGAACTGGGGTTTTAAACTCCACCATAAAGGTTAAACATCCTTTTTAATTAAATCTTCGTAGGTTTCCCTGTTAATTATAACGCGAGAAGCACCGTCGTTTACCATAACTGCAGCAGGGCGTGGGATACGGTTATAGTTGCTTGCCATTGAATAATTGTAGGCGCCTGTTGCCAAAACGGCTAAAATATCGCCCTTTTCTACCTGCTGAATGCTAATGTTTTCTTGAATTAAATCTCCACTTTCGCAGCATTTGCCTGCAATGGTGCAAACAAAATCTTTAGCTTTATCTGCCTTATTTGCAACTACTGCATCGTATTCGGCATTATAAAGTGCATAACGTGGGTTATCGGACATACCACCGTCTACTGCAACATAGCTTCTGATATTTTTAATTTCCTTAACGGAACCTACTGTATAAAGTGTTAAAGAAGAAGCGCCAACAATAGAACGACCGGGTTCTATACAAATTGTGGGAAGCGCAAAATTATACTTTTCGCAAGAAGCCTTTACAGCTTGGCACAAAATTTTAATGCTTTCGTCTTTAGAAACAGGCTTATCTGCATTTGTGTATTTAATGCCGTAACCACCACCGAAATTAATTTCGGTAATATTAACGCCAAACTGTTCGCTTATATTTTTTGCAAAAGATACCATAATATCCGCAGCATCTACAAAAGGCTCGGTTTCAAAAATTTGCGAACCTATATGACAGTGGATACCAACAAGGTTAAGATTTTCCATTTGTGCAGCAGCCTTGACTGCTTCTAATGCTTCGCCATTTTCAAGTGCAAAACCAAACTTACAGTCGATTTGGCCTGTTTTAATATAATCGTGTGTATGGCAGTCGATACCCGGCTTTATACGGAAGTTGATGTTTTGCTTTACGCCTTTTTCTTTAGCAATTTCGTTAAGAACTTCAAGTTCGGTCATATTATCTACGATAATTCTGCCAACCTTGCTATCGAGCGCAAAGGAAAGTTCGTCGGGGGTTTTGTTGTTGCCGTGGAAACCAATTTTTTCGGCAGGAAGGCCTGCTGAAAGTGCCGTATAAAGTTCTCCACCCGATACAACATCGGCACATATACCTTCGCTATTTACAAGCCTGTACATTTCCTTACAAGAAAACGCCTTGCTTGCATAGTAAACCCTTGCATTGCCACCGTAGTACTTATCGAAAGCATTTTTGAAGTTTCTGCAATTGTTTCTTATATCGTTTTCATCGAACACGTAAAGTGGTGTACCGTATTCTTTAGCAAGTTCTACGGTATCTGCCCCACCAAGTGTAAGATGACCCTTACTGTTTACTGAAAAACTGTCTGTTAACATTTTAGCCTCGCAAATTTTCGATTATTTCTTTAATTTTATCTGCTCCAAAACCTGTTTGCGCAGAAAAAGGAATGATTTCGCAGTTTTGCGCAAAATCTCCAAGTTCTTCTTTAACCGATTCTAAACGGTTAGCAAATTCGGTTTTATTAAGTTTATCACATTTTGTTAAAACTATGTGATAGTCGATATCCATTTGCCACATAAAGTCTAGCATTGCCATATCGAAATCGGTGGGTGGATGGCGCATATCTATAAGCGCAAACACACACTTAATATTTCTGCCCGATTTAAAATAACCTTCCATTAAATCTGACCAACGGGTGCGTTCTGCGAAAGGTACTTTAGCATAGCCGTAACCGGGGAGGTCAACTATACGGATATTGTCTGCCCTGTAAAAGTTAATAGTAACCGTTTTACCCGGTTTACCACTTACTCTTGCAAGAGATTTTCGGTTGGTTATTTTGTTTATTAAGGAAGATTTACCAACATTTGAACGACCCGAAAAGCAAAATTCGGGAAGGTCAGATTCGGTTAACTGTTCGAATGTTCCAAAAGCCTTTTCGAAATAGGCGTTGTTAAAATTCATTGTTTTCTCCTATTGTTTTACTGCTAGTGCTTCTTTTTTGTATTCCGGCACAGGAATATATTCGGGTTCCTTTTCTGCTTTATAAGCGAGTGCGCCACGAATAACGGTATCTACATTTTCTGCTACAACAAACTTAATGTTTGAAAGCACCGTTTTGTCGAGTTCGGCAAGGTCGGCTTCGTTAGCCTTTGGTATGAATACCGTTTTAACCCCTGCTCTGTATGCTGCCATGGTTTTTTCTTTAAGGCCACCAATAGCAAGCACTCTGCCCCTAATTGTAACTTCGCCTGTCATAGCAACATCACGCTTAACGGGTGTGTTGGTAAGTGCAGAAATAAGCGCAGTTACCATTGTTACGCCTGCGCTGGGTCCATCTTTGGGAACAGCGTTTTCGGTAGCGTGAATGTGAATATCTAAATTCTTATAAAAATCGGGGTCGATAAAGTATTTATCGGCATTAGCCCTTACATAAGAAACAGCTGCTTTTGCAGATTCTTTCATAACATCGCCAAGCGAGCCTGTAAGTTCTATTTTGCCGTTTCCTGCCATTGTAGATACTTCAAGTTGCATTATTTCGCCACCTACCGATGTCCAAGCAAGTCCGTTAATAATGCCAACTTCATTGTTTTCTAAAATTTCTTCGGGCTTATACTTTTTCTTGCCAAGCATCTGCTCGACCATATTAGCCGAAATTTTTACACTTTTCTTTTCACCCGAAGCAATAAGCTTTGCAGTTTTTCTGCAAAGTGTTGCTATTGTGCGTTCAAGCTTTCTGACACCTGCTTCACGGGTATAGAAATCAATTAAGCTATAAAGCGCATCATCTTCGAACTTAATGGTTTTGCCGTTTAAGCCGTGGTTTTTAACCTCTTTTTTTACAAGGTGGTTTTTAGCTATATTGAACTTTTCTTCACGGGTGTAGGAAGTAAGTTCAATAACTTCCATTCTGTCGAGCAAGGGTGCAGGAATTGTAGAAAGATTATTTGCAGTGGTTATAAATACAACCTTGCTTAAATCGAAGGGCATATCTACAAAATGGTCTACAAACGTGCTGTTTTGCTCTTTATCCAGCGCTTCTAAAAGTGCTGCTGCAGGGTCGCCCTTATAGTCGGATGCGAGTTTGTCAATTTCATCTAACAAAATAAGGGGGTTGCAGCTTTTTGCATCTTTTATTGCGTTAATAATTTTACCGGGCATTGCGCCAATATAGGTTTTTCTGTGCCCACGAATTTCTGCTTCATCGTGAATACCACCAAGCGAAATTCTGGTATAGTTTCTTCCCATACATTGAGCAATAGATTTTGCAATGGAAGTTTTACCCACACCTGGAGGGCCTGCAAGACAAATAATTTGTCCCTTAATATCGGGGTTGAGCATATAAACAGAAAGCTGTTCAATTATGCGTTCTTTAACCTTTTCCAGCCCATAAAAATCTTTATTTAAAATGTTTTCAGATTTTTCTATGCTAAGCTTGTTTTCGGTGTAAACGCCCCAAGGAAGTGAAAGGCATGTATCGAGATATGAACGAACCACTGTGCCTTCGTGAGAACCTGTGGGCATTTTTTGAAGCTTTTGAAGTTCGGTATTTAATTTTTCTTTTACATAGTCGGGCGAACGAAATAAAACACGACTATTGATATCGTACAAAATGGACTGTAAAAATGAGTACTCATTTTTACAGTCCATTTTTTTATGCAGATGCGGTGAACAAG
>JAFOFE010000101.1 GCA_017387475.1 Clostridia bacterium
CCAATTATCTGCCCGCGCTGATCATCGCGGTGATCTGGGCGTTGTTTTAATAGCACTTCCTCAGGAGGGGATGAAAATCCCCTCTTGCTTTTTTCTATAGATATGTTATAATGTGTTCGCTTGAAAAAATTTCTTTCCTTGTAAGAAAAGGTTATAAGGTAAAGAAAATTCAACCTGTCGATATGTTCCCCCATACCGAACATGTCGAAACGGTCTGTCTACTGTCGAGAAAATAAGGATGGAAAGAGGAAGATGAAATGAATTGGATGATTTCTGCGAACGGAAAAATGTATGATCATGCCACTGCTTTTCAAAAGTGGGGATTTGTAGATTGGAGACAACGCGCAAATTACAGCGTGGGAGATATTGTATATATTTATTGCACTAAACCTTTCAAGAGAGTTATGTACAAAACTGTGGTCGAGCAGGAATCTATGACAAGTCAAGAAATCGTGGATGACTCAATGTATTGGAATATAAAAGAAGAGTATGAGAAGGCTTTAGGTGGAAAATATGCTCGACTAAAATTAATTCAGCAAGTAGATACAGAAAAATTAGAGTTAAATCATTTGATAGAGTATGGTTTAAAAGCAGCACCTCAAGGTCCCGTTCGCTTGAAAGATGAACTGTCAAAATATATTGATATTCATATGAATGATTATGCAGGAAATGGAGTATTTCCTGAAACTGCCATTCCAAATAATTATTATGAAGGGGCAGTGCATAAAGTGACTGTTAACAAATATGAAAGAAGTTCCATTGCGAGACAAAGATGTATTTCTTATAATGGAACGAACTGTTTTGTATGTGGTATGAATTTTGAAGAAAAGTATGGTGCAATTGGTAAGGATTTTATACATATTCACCATGTTGTTCCATTAAATGAAATTGGCAAGGAATATGTGGTCGACTATAAGAATGATTTAATACCGGTATGTCCTAATTGTCATGCAATGCTACATAGAAAGATTAATGGGAAATATTTAAAATGGGATGAATTAAGAGATTTAATAGAGAATGATAGAGATAGTTGATAAGTTACCTGCAACAGGCAGGGTGGATATGTTCCCGACGACGCATGCTAGCAATTTCATTGCTACGACCCATGTCGAAACGGTGGCACTTCTTGAAAGGAACATAAAAAATGAAAAATAAAAAAGACAAAGAAACAGGGCCATTATTTTTACCAATTTTTATGAGTATCGGCATTTCGGTAGGTGTGGCAATAGGTGCTGCAATAAATAATATTCCTGTGTGTATGTCAGTAGGTGTCGCCATAGGAGTAGGGCTTGGCGCATTAATTGATGCTAAAAATCGCAAAGAGTCAGATAATTCTGATGAATAGGTGCTTTTATGATACTCTGCATATTACTAGGGTTGCTATTTTTAGCATTAAGCATATTTCTTTTTATGGGAAAAGGTGCGTGGCTAATAGCAGGTTATAACACCTTGCCGGAAGAAGAAAAGCAAAAATATAACGAAAAAAAGCTTTGTAAAACCACAGGCTTAATATGTTTGGTGGTAGCAATATTTCTAGGCGTTTTATCAATATTTATATATCTTGCGTAATTAATAAAAAGTAGGTTGTTTTATGAAAAAAATACTTGCAATTATAGTTTGTAAAGTCCTTCGTGTAGTCGGCAAAATGATAGGCAAGGGCAGTAGCTTGCCGGGTAAATTTGCCCTTAAAATTTGTCCCGATATTTTATCGCGTGTTAAGCTTCCACAAAACATTGTGGCTGTAACAGGCAGTAACGGTAAAACATCAACTACCGAAATGATAGCGCACATCTTGCGAAATGCAGGAAAAAAGGTTATCTATAATGCCGAAGGCTCTAACCAAATAGAAGGTGTTACCACCTTTATTCTTGCCAATGCTTCACTTTTTGGCAAGGTTAAAGGGGATGTTCTGCTTATCGAAAGCGATGAACGCTATGCAAAATATACATTTAAATATTTCACGCCTACCTATTACGTAATTACAAACCTTTACCGCGATCAGCTTACCCGTAACGGACATCCTATGTGGGTGTACGAAGCAATAAAAGAATCTATTGGCGAAAAATGCCGTTTGGTACTTAATGCCGACGACCCACTTGTATCCCTTTTCGGTAAAGATAGGGAAGATACCATCTATTTTGGCGCAGACAAGCTTTCAACCGATGCCGAAACATTCACATCGGTTTATAACGATATGGTTTATTGCCCCGTGTGCCACGGCCCAATGGACTATACAACATACCACTATAATCATATTGGCCACTTTAATTGTGAAGCTTGTGGTTACACAAGAAATGCTACCGATTATTCTGTTACAAAAGCCGATTTAGATGAAGGCTATATTGTAATAGACGGCGAACAAAAAATAGATTTAGCGCTAAAGTCGCTTTATAACATTTATAATATTTTGGCTTCTTACACAGCCTGCTCACTTCTTGGCATAGACGGAAAAGAAATTGCTGCATCAATTAACAATTATGTGCTTAAAAACGGCAGAGTTACCACCTTTAAATTAGGTGAAAGAAAAGGCGTGCTTTTAACGTCTAAACACGAAAACAGCATTTCTTACGATATGTCATTAAAACTTGCAGCAAGCGATAATGATGGTAGTGATGTTGTAATTATTGTAGATGCCATTAGCCGTAAATATTTTACAAGCGATGTTTCTTGGCTATATGATATCGACTTCCATTTGCTTGATACTGACAATGTTAAAAGAATAATTCTTGCAGGCGCATACGCAAATGACCTTGCTGCAAGATTTAGCTATACCAAAATTTTAGAAGATAAAATAACCGTTACCGAAAGTATAGAAAAAGCAGTCGAGCTACTTAATAATGAAGACCGTGAAAAAATATATGTTATAACCTGCTTTTCCGATAAAGGTAAGTTTTTAGAAAGGGTAGAGGTCGAAAACTAATGAAAATTCTTCATCTGTATCACGATTTAATGAATCTTTATGGCGACTACGCCAACATTTCTGCCCTTTGCCGTATTTTAGAAACAAATGGCGTTGAATATACTTTAGAAAAACAAAGCCTTGGCTATGAACTTTCCTTGCTAGATTACGATTTTATATTTGTAGGCTCGGGTACAGAGCAAAATCAAAAGTTAGCGCTTGAACATTTAATGGAATATAAAGAAGACCTTAAAGCCTATATAAATAAAGGTAAGTTTGCCCTGTTTACAGGTAACGCCTTCGAAATGTTAGGCAAAAGCATAAACGGCTTTCTTGGTGAATATGAAGGGCTTGGTATTTTCGATTTCACAGTTGACGAGCAAAGCAAAACCCGAACCACAGCCGACGCAATTGTAAGCTTTTCGGAACTAGAAACCGAACTTGTTGGCTTTATTAATAAGTGTTCGGCAATAAACGGAATTGAAACACCCTTGTTTTCGGTAAAAAGAGGTCTTGCTAATAACGAAACCGACACTTACGAAGGAATTGTTTCGGGCAATTTCTATGGCACTCATTTAACGGGTCCCGTGCTTGTCAAAAACCCCCACTTCCTTAAATATATAGCATCAAAACTTGTGGGCACAACCTTAAATGACCATGCGTTTTATTACGAAAAAAAGGGTTTTGAAATTACACTTAAAAATCTTAAAGG
>JAFOFE010000102.1 GCA_017387475.1 Clostridia bacterium
GACGGCAAGGTTGTAACAGCTTCAAATAGCGAAGTTCGCTATCGCGATTGGGACAACCTTCAATATTGGTTCCGTGGTGTAGAAAAATTTGCGCCTTGGGTTAATAAAATCCATTTTGTTACTTGGGGACACCTTCCCGAATGGCTCGATACCACAAATCCTAAACTTAACATCGTTAAGCATACCGATTTCATACCCGAAGAATATCTTCCTACATTTAGTTCACATACAATAGAACTGAATCTTCATCGTATCGAAGGTCTTGCAGAACAGTTCGTTTACTTTAACGACGATATGTTTTTCACAGCGCCTGTAAAACCCGAAGATTTCTTTAAAAACGGTAAACCTTGCGATATCGCTGCGCTCGACTGTATATTCTTCGGTAAAGATAGCGCAGGCTCGTTTAATGGTTCCGATATTACCGTTATTAACTCTCACTTTAAAAAGAAAAGGGTACTTAAAAGAGATTGGCGTAAATGGTATAACCTTAAAAACGGAGTAAGAAGTGTTATTAAAACGGTTCTTCTGTACCCTTGGCCTTGGTTCCCGGGTCTTTTATATCAACACGCCTGCAACAGCTTTTTAAAGTCTACTTTTAATGAAGTGTGGGCAAAAGAGTTCGAAGCTTTAGACGAAACTTGCAGCCACCGTTTCAGAAAAGCAGGCGACCTTAACCAATGGGTTATGAAGTTTTGGCAATTGGCAGAAGGCAACTTTGAAGTTCGCAGTGAAAAATTTGCATATTGTTATCACGTAAAAGACAGCAATTTTGAAAAACTTCTTTCCGACATTCCTTCGGGCAGACATTCGCTTTTATGTGTGAACGATACAGCTAAAACCAGAAATTTTGAAGATAAAAAAGCAAGACTTAAAGAAGTTTTAGAAGAATGCTTTAATGAAGTTTCACCTTACGAAAATAAAGACTACTATACAAGGGTAGTAGAACCCGAAGAAGTAGTAGAAGTTGATGAAGCTTTAAAATGCAAAAATGCTCAAATTCAAAAGTTCTACGAAGGAATAGATTACCTTACCGATGTTGTGAATTTTGCAAAAAACTCAAAAAGTGGCAAGCTTTCAAAATCTCGTCAGCTTTTTGTTCTTTCAAACATTGCAAAGTTTATTAAGGTTCCCGTATCTCCTAAAGAATTATTATCGTCAGAAGATGCAGGAAAGTATTTTTCTTTACTTAAAAAGGTAATTGAACTTATCGACGAAGATGTTATAACCTCGCTCGATGCATCACATTACTACAAATTGTTTGTATCACAGTTAAAAGCACAGGCTAAACCTGAACTTTTCTTCGAAAACAACAACCTTTTTGTAGGTTATAATGAAGTTAATAGATACAGCTTAATTGACACAGGCTTTAGCATTAGCAAAATTTTAATAGAAGACAACACATTGCATATTAACGGTGTGTTTAAAACCTTAAATGCATTGCCCGAAAATGCTCAAATAACTGTTTTGTTAGACGGTGTAGAAGTTCCTATAAAACAATACGAAATAGAAGAAGTTCGTATGTATATGGGTGTTAAGGTTCAAACCAAATTGGCCTTCGAAGCAAGTGTTTCTCTTACAGAGCTTGATGTAGCAAATATTTCTTTTGCGCTTAAGGTGGAAAATAAACAGTTAACTTTTGAAAATGTAAAGTTCAAAAGAACAGCACCACTTAATAACAATCTTACAAAGGCTTACTATGCAAACGAAGGTTTTGTTGTTACTGCAAACAAAAATATAGTAACAGTTCAAAAGGCAAGCCCCCTTGGCAAACTTAAAAAAGAAATTATCTTTTTGGCACAAATTTTAAAGCACAATAAAAACGGTGGCAAAAAGTCTGTAATTGTTAGAATGTGCTTGCCAATAATGAAATTTTTCGTAAGAAAACCCATCATTATTGTAGAAGGGAAGAACGAAGGTTTAGTTGAACTTTTCGAATCGCTAACCAAGCAAAGACCGGAAGCCAATGTTTACCTAGTTGTTCCTGAAAGATATAAAGATGACGGAAGTTTAAAAAGTATAGGCAAAATTATTAATAAAGAAACAAGAAAATACAAAAGTCTTGTCCTTTTAAGTAGTTTAGTTTATACCGATTATCCCGAATCAAAAGGCTACAATCCTTTCAGAAAGCGTTACGGATTTTATAAAGATGTAATGTCTAAAAAGAACGTGGTTTATCTCGGTACTGAAAAGGCAGAAGAAACCGAATAAAAAAGTTGTATTTTTATTAAAAAAATACAAAAAATCTATTGACAAATGCGCTTTAGTGTGGTAAACTAGTTCGTAAGTTTAAAAGGAGCAGGTCCGTTATGTTTGTTTTTGGTATTTTAAGCATAGTTCTACTAGCTGTTGTTACCCTCGTCCTAGTGGTGAATAACGGTCAGTTCAGTTGTGCTTTAAGACAAAAATAAATTTACAACCTGTGTAATTTAGCGTAGTAAATTGTATTTTCAAAGGTCTATGGTTCAACTGAAACCATAGGCCTTTTTAATCTTTTTGGCAAAGGAGAATAAGATGAAGTTAACTGGCGCACAAATCATCATAGAAACTCTCATAGAACAAGGCTGTAAAACAGCTTTTGGCTATCCAGGTGGCGCAGTGCTAAATATTTATGATGAGTTGTACAATAATGCTCACAGAATTAATCATATAATTACTGCTCACGAACAGGGCGCAGCTCATGCGGCAGACGGCTATGCCAGAGCAACGGGTGAAGTTGGTGTTGTAATTGCAACATCGGGTCCCGGCGCTACCAACCTTGTTACAGGTATCGCAAATGCTCAGCTCGATAGCGTACCACTGGTTGCTATAACCGGAAACGTTTCAACCGATCTAATCGGTCGCGACAGCTTCCAAGAAGTCGATATAATGGGTATTACCATTCCCATTACTAAACATAACTACTTCGTTAAAAACGTAGATGAACTAGCTGACACCATTCGTGAAGCCTTCAAAATTGCAAAATCTGGCAGACCCGGCCCCGTACTTATCGACGTTCCTAAAGATGTTCAGCTAGCAACTTGCGAATATGAAGCAGTACCTGTGGTTGAACCCTTTAAAATGGAAAAGGCAAGCGAAGCTAACATTAAAGCAGCTGCCGAAATAATATCCGAAGCCAGAAGACCGTACATATATTGTGGTGGTGGCGTAATTCTTGGTAAAGCATCCAAAGAAGTTGTAGCGTTAAGCGAAAAAATCGATGCTCCCGTTGGTTGCTCCATGATGGGTCTTTCGGCAATATCTCGTGAACATAAAAATTCACTTGGTATGCAGGGAATGCACGGTACATTCGCAGCATCAAGAGCAATGGCAGAAGCCGACGTTATAATTGCACTTGGCGTTCGTTTTTCAGACAGAGCAACAGGTAATAAGAAAAAATTTGCATCTTCTGCAAGAATCATCCATGTAGATATCGAACCTGCAGAGCTTGGCAAAAATATTCCTGCTTATCTTGGCATTATTGCCGACGTTAAAGATACAGTAACTCGTTTAATAGACGCCGTACAAGAAAAGAAAAACGAAGAATGGCGTAAAAAGATTGACGAATTTAAGGCTCGCGAAGAAAACCCGAATTTCGATCCTTCAGATATGCGTCCTTTCCAAATTATCGACTGTGTGGGTAAATACACCAACGAAAACACAGTAATTGCAACCGACGTTGGTCAGCACCAAATGTGGACAGCTCAACGCTATCCCTTCAAAAAACCACAAACATTCGTAACATCGGGTGGTCTTGGCACAATGGGCTACGGTCTTGGCGCAGCAATTGGCGCAGCCGTTGGAACAGAAGAAAGAACAGTTCTTTTCACAGGCGACGGTTCTTTTGGTATGAATCTTAACGAGCTTGCAACAGCAGTAACCTTCAATGTTCCTGTAATTATCGTTTTAATGAACAACGGTGTTCTTGGAATGGTTCGTCAATGGCAAAGCATTTTCTATAACAAACATTATTCCAATACAACCCTTGGCAGAAAAACTAACTTCAAAAAGTTAGCCGAAGCCTTTGGCGCAGACGGTTACGAATGTAACACTATGGAAGAATTCGAAAAGGCTTTCTCTAAGGCGTTCGAAAAGGGAACCCCTGCAGTTATCGACTGTCATATAGGAATGGATGAAATGGTTCTTCCTATGACACCTCCCGGTGGCACAGTAGATCAAATGATAGTTAAGAAAAAAGATATAAACCTCTAAAGAAAGGAGAAACAGTATGAAACAATTTGTTATATCAATTCGTGTTTTAAACAAATTCGGCGTTCTTTCCCGAGTTGCTTCAATGTTCTCCCGCAGAGGCTTTAACATCGATAGTCTTACCGTTTCCGAAACCGAAACCGAAGGTATTTCCAGAATGACTATCACAGCAACAGGCGACGAATACACAAGAAAACAAATAATTCTTCAGCTTAATCGCCTGCATGAAGTTGTTTCTATCGGCGAAATGCCGTTTGAAAATTCCCTTATCCGTGAACTCTTGCTTATTAAGGTTAAAAATTCGGGCGAGCATTATCAAGAAATTATGGATGCAGTAAACATCTTTAAAGGCTCGGTTATCGACTACGCACCCGATTCGTTCTGTATAGAAGTTACAGGTGAATCTTCTAAACTCAATACCTTCGTTAGTGTAATGGGTAAGTTCGGAATTATCGAAATGTGCCGTACAGGTGCAGTTGCCCTTGGCAGAGGCTCTGTTTCCCTAAAAGATATGGATATGGCATACTTAAACGTTTATAAAAAATATTAATATACAAATTTAAAGGAGAAAATTAAAATGTCAAACCAAAGAATGTTTTATCAAGAAGATTGTAATCTCGCTCTTTTAGAGGGCAAAACCGTTGCTATCATCGGTTACGGTTCACAGGGCCACGCTCACGCTAAAAACCTTCGCGATTCCGGCGTTAACGTAATTATCGGTCTTTACGAAGGCTCCAAGAGCGCTATTAAGGCAAAGGCTGACGGCTTCGAAGTTTACAACACTGCAGAAGCTACCAAAAAAGCAGATATCGTTATGATTCTTATCAACGACGAATATCAAGCAAAGGTTTACAAGAACGAAATTGCTCCTAACCTTGAAGCAGGCATGACAATTGCTTTTGCTCACGGTTTCAATATCCACTTCCAACAAATCGTTGTTCGCGACGACTGCAACGTAATCATGGTTGCTCCAAAGGGTCCCGGACACACAGTTAGAAGCGAATATCAGGTAGGTAAGGGTGTTCCTTGTCTTGTAGCTGTTCATCAAGATGCTACAGGCAATGCTTTAGATTTAGGTCTTGCTTATGCTCTCGGTATTGGTGGCGCTCGCGCAGGCGTTCTCGAAACAACATTCCGTACCGAAACCGAAACCGACCTTTTCGGTGAACAGGCTGTTCTTTGTGGTGGTGTTTGCGCACTCATGCAGGCAGGCTTCGAAACATTAGTAGAAGCAGGTTACGACCCAAGAAATGCTTACTTCGAATGTATCCACGAAATGAAACTCATCGTAGACCTTATCTATCAGTCAGGCTTTGCAGGAATGAGATATTCTATCTCTAATACTGCAGAATACGGCGATTACATCACAGGTCCTAAGATCATTACTGCAGAAACCAAGAAGGCTATGAAGAAAATCCTTTCCGACATTCAAGACGGTTCTTTCGCAAAAGAATTCTTACTCGATATGTCCGAAGCAGGTGGTCAGGCTCACTTCAAGGCTATGCGTAAGCTTGCTGCTGAACATTGTTCTGAACAGGTTGGCGAAGACGTTCGTAAGCTTTACACCTGGAACGACGAAGAAAAGTTCATCAATAACTAATAATTTTTGGCTAAAGGTATATGTGGGGCGAATGCCCCACATATATCAAAGGGAAGTATAAAAGAAAGATAAAATTTTTATTTTTGTTTTATATTTCTCTTTAAAAAACGGAGGTATATTATGAAAAGCGATATTATGAAAAAAGGCCCCGAAAGAGCACCACAGCGTTCTCTTTTAAAGGCAGCAGGATATTCCGACAACGAAATTAAAAAGCCACTTATAGGCATTGTTAATTCGTTTAATGAAATCGTTCCCGGACACGTTCATCTTCAACGCATTTCCCGTGCTGTTAAAGATGGCGTTTTGGCTGCAGGTGGAACACCAATGGAATTTAACACTATCGGTGTTTGCGACGGTCTTGCAATGGGACACGAAGGTATGAAATATTCACTTGTTACCCGTGAAATTATTGCAGATAGCGTTGAATGTATGGCAAAAGCCCATGCGTTAGACGGTCTTGTGTTTATTCCCAACTGCGATAAAATCGTTCCGGGTATGGTTATGGCAGCTTGCCGACTTAACATCCCTGCAATATTCGTTTCCGGTGGCCCAATGCTTTCTACTTGTGAGTTCGGTGGCAGAGCTATGGACTTAAACTCTGTTTTCGAAGCAGTAGGCGCATATAAAAATGGCACCATTAGCGAAGAAGAATTAAGCTTTGTTGAAGGCAACGCTTGCCCCGGCTGTGGTTCTTGTTCGGGTATGTTTACTGCAAACTCTATGAACTGCTTGTGCGAAGCTTTAGGTATAGCTTTAAAGGGTAACGGCACAATTCCTGCCGTTCATGGTGCTCGTCAACGTCTTGCAAAGGCAGCAGGCGAACAAATTATGAGACTTGTTGAAAAGGATATTAAACCTTTAGATATTATTAATGAAAAGGCGCTTCGCAATGCGCTTACTGTTGATATGGCGCTTGGTTGTTCTACCAATTCTGCATTACACCTTGCAGCAATTGCACACGAAGCGCACATCGATTTCGATTTACATATGATAAACGAAATCAGCGAAAAGACACCCAACCTTTGCCATCTAGCTCCTGCAGGACATCATCATATGCAAGATTTAGAAGCAGCAGGTGGTGTATATGCTGTTATGGGCGAACTTAGCTTCGCGGGTTACCTTGAAACCGATGCATTAACAGTTACAGGTAAAACTGTAGCCGAAAATATTAAGGGTTGTCGTTCTAAAAATACCGATGTTGCAAAAACTGTGGCAGAACCTTATTCAAAAACAGGTGGTCTTGCAGTACTTTACGGTTCTTTAGCACCCAACGGTTCTATTGTTAAGCGTAGTGCAGTAGCGCAAGAAATGCTTACACACACAGGTCCTGCAAAGGTGTTCGACAGTGAAGAAGAAGCAATAAAGGTTATTTACGAAGGTGGAATTAAACCGGGCGATGTTGTAGTAATTCGTTACGAAGGACCGGCAGGTGGCCCTGGTATGAGAGAAATGCTTTCTCCTACATCTGCAATTGCAGGTATGGGGCTCGATAAAGAAGTTGCTCTTATCACAGACGGACGTTTTTCGGGCGCAACACGTGGCGCTGCAATAGGACACACTTCACCCGAAGCAGTAGACGGTGGACCAATCGCATACGTTCGTAACGGCGATATGATTACTATTGATATTCCAAACTATTCCATTTCTGTCGATATCAGCGACGAAGAAATGGCTAAACGTAAGGCAGAAACCACATTAAAGGTAAAAACCAACCTTACAGGATATTTAAAGAAATATTCCAAAATGGTAAGCTCTGCCGATAAAGGCGCTATAATTGACATTTAATCAGGAGAATTTTTCATGAGCAGAATTAAAATTTTTGATACAACACTTCGCGACGGCGAACAGTCGCCGGGTTGCAGTATGAACCTTGCTGAAAAGCTTCAGGTAGCTTCTCAGCTCGAACGCCTTGGCGTAGATATAATTGAAGCAGGTTTTGCAATTTCTTCTCCCGGAGATTTTGAATCTGTAAAAAGCATTGCAGAACTTGTTAAAAATTGCTCTGTTGCATCACTTTCTCGCGCACTCGAAAAAGATATCGACTGTGCTTGGGAAGCTGTTAAAAATGCTGCAGACCCAAGAATTCATACCTTCATCGCAACATCTCCCGTTCATATGGAATACAAACTTAAAATGTCTCCCGAACAGGTTATTGAACGTACTGCTGCAATGGTAAAATATGCTTCCAAGTACACTTCTAATATTGAATTTTCTTGTGAAGATGCAATGCGTTCCGACCCCGATTTCTTGGTTCGTGTTTGCGATGCAGCTATTAAAAACGGCGCAAAGGTTTTAAACATTCCCGATACCGTTGGTTACACAACACCCAACGAAATGCGTGCAATGATAGAATACTTAATTAAGAACGTACCCGATAGCGATAAGGTTGAATTTTCCGTTCACTGCCATAACGATTTAGGTATGGCTGTTGCAAACGCATTAGGTGGCGTTCTTGGTGGCGCACTTCAAATTGAATGTACCGTTAACGGACTTGGCGAGCGTGCAGGTAACACATCACTTGAAGAAGTTGTTATGGCTATGCACACCCGTCCCGACCTTTATGGCGAACTTCCAAGGGTAGACACTAAACAGATTTATCGTACAAGTAAACTTGTTTACAATATAATCGGTCAGTCTGCAGCTAATAATAAGCCAATTGTTGGCGCAAATGCTTTCGCTCACGAATCGGGCATTCATCAGCACGGCGTTCTCGCAAACAAGTCTACATACGAAATTATGACTCCCGAATCTGTTGGTATTCAAACCAACCAAATGGTGCTTGGTAAACATTCCGGTAAACACGCATTTACCGAAAGACTTAAAGAACTTGGCTACGAACTTTCCGACGACCAAATTGTAGATGCATTTTCTAAATTTAAGGAACTCTGCGATAAAAAGAAGACGGTTACCGACGGAGATATCGAAGCGCTTGTTAACAATACCGAAGTTGTCGACGGAAAATACAAGCTTGTTTCTTTCGATGTTAAAACCATGGGCAAGGTTGGCGTTTGCTCATCTATCTGCCTTAAACACGAAGACGACTTTTTCGAACAAAAAAGCCTTGGCGACGGTGCAATTGATTCGCTTTATGCAGCAATCGATAAAATTGTTCAACCACCCGAACACGTGCTCGATAAGTTCAATATAAGCGCAGTTTCCGAAGGTCAAGATACATTAGGTGAAGTTACACTTAAACTTCAAAGTGGTGGCAAAACCTATTCTGGTCGTGGACTTTCTACTGATATTATTGAAGCAGGTATTATGGCATACCTTAACGCCATAAACAAACTTATGCAGTAAAGGAGAAATACTCTATGGGAATGACAATGACCCAAAAGGTCTTGGCAGCACATTGTGGCGCCGAAAAGGTTGAAGCAGGGGAACTCATCCTTGTAAACCTTGACCTCGTTCTCGGTAATGATATAACCTCACCCGTTGCTATTGCAGAATATAATAAGCTTGGCATCGATAAGGTTTTCGATAATAAAAAGGTAACAATGGTTATGGACCATTTTGCCCCCAATAAAGATATTAAAGCAGCAGAGCAATGTAAAATGTGCAGAAGCTTCTGTGGCGCACAGAATATCGAGCATTTTTACGACGTTGGCCAAATGGGTATCGAACATGCCCTTCTTCCCGAAAAGGGACTTGTTGTATCGGGCGACGTTGTAATCGGAGCCGATTCACACACCTGCACCTATGGTGCTTTAGGCGCATTTTCAACAGGCGTCGGTTCTACCGATATGGCTTGTGGAATGGCAACAGGTAAGGCTTGGTTTAAGGTGCCTTCAGCAATTAAATTTACTCTTAAAGGTAAACTTAATAAATATGTTTCCGGTAAAGACGTAATTCTTCATATAATCGGTATGATTGGCGTAGACGGCGCACTTTATCGTTCAATGGAATTCACAGGCGAAGGCGTTCAAAGTCTTTCTATGGCAGACCGTCTTTGTATGGCAAATATGGCTATCGAAGCCGGCGCTAAAAACGGTATCTTCGAAGTAGATGCAGAAACCCTTAAATATGTTAAGGAACATTCTACCCGTCAACCTGTTGTATTCAAAGCAGACGAAGACGCAGTTTACGATGAAGAATATGTAATTGATTTAAGTGAAATTAAATCTACTGTTTCTTATCCACATCTTCCCGAAAATACCCATTTAGCAGAAGAATCTGGCAACATTAATATCGACCAAGTTGTTATTGGTTCTTGTACTAACGGCAGACTTGAAGATTTAGTTGCTGCTGCCGAAATTA
>JAFOFE010000103.1 GCA_017387475.1 Clostridia bacterium
GTTTGGTTACGCTTGCGACGAGACCGAAGAGCTTATGCCTTTGGCAATTTCACTCGCACACAAAATGGCAAAAAGACTTACCGATGTTAGAAAGAACGGTGTTTTGCCTTACTTAAAGCCAGACGGAAAAACACAAATTACTATCGAGTATGTAGATGGTGTTCCTGCTAGACTTGATACTGTTGTTGTATCTTCACAGCACGCTGCAGATGTTGAACTTGAACAGTTAAGAGCTGACATTTTAAAAGAAGTAATTTTACCTGTAATTCCCGAACAGTTCAAAAACGATGAATTTAAGGTATTTATTAACCCAACAGGCAGATTTGTTGTTGGTGGTCCTGCAGGCGATACAGGCCTTACAGGTAGAAAAATCATTGTAGATACTTACGGTGGTGTTGCAAGACACGGTGGTGGAGCTTTCTCGGGAAAAGATCCTACAAAGGTTGACCGTTCTGCTGCTTATGCTGCAAGATATGTTGCAAAGAACATAGTTGCCGCTAAAATTGCAAAGAAATGCGAAATTCAACTTGCATACGCTATTGGTGTTGCCAAGCCTGTTTCTGTAATGGTCGATACCTTTGGTACAGGAATTTTCGATGATGAAGTAATTGCTAACGCTGTTAAAAATGTCTTCGATCTTCGTCCTGCAGCAATAATCAGCGAATTAAAGTTAAGAGAAACCAAATATCGCGAGCTTGCAGCTTACGGTCATATGGGTAGAACCGACCTTGATGTTGCTTGGGAAAAGACCGATAGAGTAGATGCTTTAAAGGCAGAACTTAATATGTAAAATTAAAACTCCGTACGTAATGTACGGAGTTTTTTACTTCTTTTTAGGTTTGTGTTTGTTTCGAATAACGCTTTTCTTTTTAGGGATAGGCTTTTGATTAGCAGGTTTATAATCTGCTACCAAGCAGTTTTTGCCGGTTCCAATTAAATCTCGTCTGCCACATTTTTTAAGCGCTTTTAAAACAATATCTCTGTTTTGCGGTAAGAAATACTGAAGCAATGCGCGTTGTTCTGCTTTTTCTTCCATAGTTTTTGCAACAAATACCTTTTCGAGTGTATATGGGTTTAGCCCTGTATAATACATACAGGTAGATACAGTACCTGGAGTAGGGTAGAAGTCTTGTACTTGTTCAGGTCTTAAACCTTCTTTTTTAAGGAAGAGTGAAAGTTCTATAGCGTCTTTAATAGTGCTGCCGGGGTGTGAAGACATTAAGTACGGAACTAGGAATTGCTCTTTACCAACACTTTTGGTAAGTTCATAAAAACGCTTTTTAAACTTAATGTATGTTTCAATTTCGGGTTTACCCATTGCAGATAACACAGACGCTGAACAGTGTTCGGGTGCGACCTTTAATTGACCACTTGTGTGGTGTAATACAAGTTCCTTAAAGAATTCGACGTCTTTATCATGAATAAGATAATCGAATCTAATTCCTGAACGAATAAATACCTTTTTAATGCCTTTAATTTTTCTTATTTTACGAAGAAGGCTTAAATAGTCCGAATGATCAATTGTAAGGTTGGGGCAGGGTTTAGGTGCAAGGCACTTCTTTTCGGCACAAAGACCGTGTTTCAGTTGTTTTTCACAGGAAGTGTGTCTAAAGTTAGCTGTAGGTCCACCAACATCGTGTATATAACCTTTAAAGTCGGGCATTGCTGCAATAGTTTCTGCTTCTTTAAGCACAGATTCATGGCTTCTAACTGCAATTTGTCTTCCTTGATGATAAGCAATAGAACAGAAATTGCAAGCCCCAAAACAACCACGATTATGTGCAATTGAAAATTTTACTTCAGCAATTCCTGGCACACCACCAACACTTTCATATGAAGGATGATAGTTGCGCATATATGGTAATTCATAAACAGCGTCAAGTTCTTCGGTTGAAAGTGGTGGCATCGGTGGATTTTGTACAACTATCCATTCGCCGTGTTTTTGAATAACGGCCTTGCCCCTTACAGCATCGTGTTCGCATTGTTGTATTTTTGTGGCAATAGCGTATTGCTTTTTGCCCGATTCTGTATCTTGTTTTACAATGTCATACGCAGGGCATTCGGCACAAGATAAATATTCATATTCGCTAGCTTTAACCTTGTAACAAGTACCTAGAATATTATTCATTTCGGAAATTTGTTCACCATTTTTAAGTCTACTAGCTATTTCAACGACATGCTTTTCGCCCATACCAAACATAAGTAGGTCGGCGTCACTATCTAAAAGTATAGACGGTCTTACGGTATTATCCCAATAATCGTAGTGTGCAAATCTGCGCAAAGACGCCTCAACGCCACCAATAGCAATTGGTATGTTGCCAAACAATTCGCGTATTTTTTTACAGTAAACAATAGTTGCTCTGTCGGGTCTTGCGCCTGCTTTGCCACCGGGAGTATAAGCATCATCACTTCTGCGCTTTTTTGAAGCAGTGTAGTGTGCAACCATAGAGTCAATGTTACCACCGTTTACAAAAAAAGCTAATTTTGGTGCACCAAAACGCAAATAGTCTTGGTCGCATCTTGGCTGTGGAATTATGCAAACAGAGAACCCTGCGTTATAAAGCACACGAGATATAATTGCTGTTCCAAAACTTGGGTGGTCAACATAAGCATCACCACTGACAATTATTATGTCGGGTCTATCCCAACCGTAATTTTTCATTTCTTGCTTTGTAATTGGTAAAAAAGGCATAGTAACTCCTTGCTAGTTATATATTACTAATTTATCATATATAATCGATTTTTACAATAAAATTGTTTAGGTGATTATATGGAAAAAAGCAATTTAATTATTAACATCATTTTAATACAGCTGTTAACTTGTGTACTTATAATATTATCTATTACGCTTGTTAAGTTTTTAGATGCAAAAGGGTATAACTCTTTTATAGAAAATTACAAGCAGAAAGCAACTTATGATACAAGTGTTTCATTGGTGTACGAAGGTAAATAACATTGCAGTTCAAGTTCTTTGGAGTGAAATTCGAATTTGATTACTTATTTTTTTGTCTTATAGCTTCCTACTTGTTTTTAGACACTACCGGACTGTTAATTCCACTCGCAATATCAATTGCTTTTCATGAAATGGCGCATATCGTATTCTTAATACTATTTAAAAGCAAAATTACAGCTGTAAAGCTTAATGTTGGCGCAATTCTTGTAGAGCATCAAGAGATAGTAAGCAAATGGAAAAATATTATATCGCTTTTGTCAGGCCCAATTTCAAATTTAATTTTATCGGGTGCTTTTTGGCTATTAAATAATGAAGTTTATTGCGCTGTGAATTTTGTTGTAGGTGTGTACAATCTTTTACCAATTAAGGGACTTGACGGTGGTTCTATTTTAGAAACAATATGTAATGGCTATTTTTCTGCTAAAATTATAAGAATGATAGTTGGTTTTTCAACAATGATTTTTTGCATTTTTATTGTAAACTTTTTCTTAAAGTACGGAACTTCATTTAATTATTATAGCGTGTTACTTTGGTTGCTTTATATAATTACGCCTATATTATTAAAAAAGATATTGAAAGATAGTTGAAATTAATGTATCATAATTAAAAATAATTTTAATGGAGTAGCTATGTTTAAAGAATTTGAAAAACACCTTTTAAATGTTCAAAAGCCTGGCAGATATGTTGGTGGCGAACTTAATAGTGTTGTTAAAGATAAAAACGATGTAGATGTCAGATTTGCATTTTGTTTTCCCGATACATACGAAATAGGTATGTCGCACCTTGGAATGAAAATTTTATATTCGCAGTTTAACGCTCGAAATGATATTTGGTGCGAAAGAGTTTTTGCACCGTGGATAGATGCAGAAAAAGTAATGGTTGAAAACAACATTCCTTTATATGCACTTGAAAGCCACGATCCAATTAAAGATTTCGATTTTGTTGGTTTTACATTGCAATATGAACTTTCATACAGCAATGTTTTAAATATGTTAAAACTTGCCGGAATTCCACTTAAAACTTCCGACAGAAAAAATTGGGATACACCTGTTGTAGTAGCCGGTGGCCCTTGTGCTTGCAACCCTGAACCATTGGCAGATTTTATTGATATTTTCTTTTTAGGCGAAGGCGAAGAAGTAGACCTTGAAGTTATTGACCTTTATAAAGAGTCAAGAAAGAATGGTATTAGTAAAGCAGAGTTTTTAAAACTTGCAGCACAAATTGAAGGTGTTTATGTTCCTTCACTTTACACAGTTTCGTACAACGAAGACGGAACTGTTGCAAGTGTTAATGCAGAAGACGGAGTGCCTTCTGTTATTAAAAAGAGAATTATTAAAGATTTAAACACATCTTTTTATCCCGAAAAATTTGTTGTTCCTTATGTTGAAATTGTACACGATAGGGCAGTTCAGGAAATTTTCAGAGGCTGTATCCGTGGTTGCCGTTTCTGTCAAGCAGGATATATTTATAGACCTGTTCGAGAAAAGTCTGCAGATGTTGCTAATAAACAAGCTAATTCTCTTTGTGAAACCTGTGGATATGAAGAAGTGTCGCTAAACTCTCTGTCTACTAGTGATTACAGAGAAATTGAAGATTTGCTTGAACAAATGCTTAAATGGAGCGAACAGAGCAATATAAGCATTGCTTTGCCTTCACTTAGAATTGATAATTTCCCAAAAGAATTACTTGAAAAGGTTCAGTCTGTTAGAAAAAGCAGTTTAACTTTTGCACCTGAAGCAGGTACTCAAAGACTTCGTGATGTAATTAATAAAAATATTACCGAAGACGAAATTATTTCTACTTGTAAAATGGCGTTTGAGTCGGGCTATACTGCAGTTAAGCTCTACTTTATGTTAGGCCTTCCAACCGAAACTAACGAAGATTTAGAAGGTATGGCAAAACTTGCTCAAAAGGTAGTAGATTTATATTACAGTAACCCGGCACGTAAAAAGGGGAAACCTGTTAATGTATCTATTAGCGTTGCTACCTTTGTTCCAAAGCCATTTACTCCTTTCGAATTCGAACCACAGGTTACTTTAGATGAAATTGTTAAAAAGCAAGAGCATCTTTTAAGCAGCGTTACATCTAAAAAAATAAGCGTTAGCTATCATCAAAGTAACATTAGCTTTTTAGAAGGCGTGTTTGCAAGGGGAGATAGACGTCTTGGCGCAGTTCTTGAAAAGGCATTGGAAAAAGGTGTGAAATTCGATGGTTGGGATGAATGCTTTAAGTTTGACGAATGGTTAAATGCTTTTGAAGAATGTGGAATTGATGCAACATTCTATTCTTCACGTAAAAGAGAATACGATGAAATTATGCCTTGGGATCATTTAGACTACGGTGTAACTAAAAAGTTCTTAATTAGCGAAAACAAACTTGCGCATAGTGAAGTTACAACAAAGAATTGCAGAGAACAGTGTGCAGGCTGTGGAGCAACTTGTTTTGGGGAGGGAGTATGTTATGAGAAGCGTTAGAGTTTTCTTCGAGAAAAAAGGCGATATCAAGTATATATCCCATCTAGATTTAAACAGATTTATGCTTAAAATTATTCGTATGTCTAAAATACCAGTATGGTATTCCGAAGGGTTTAACCCACATCCTTATATAACCTTTGCGCTACCATTATCACTCGGTTTTGAAAGTGATTATGAAATAATGGATATAAGACTAGACGACGATAGCTTCAAAAACGAAGAAGTATATAATTCTTTAAAACCACTTTTCCCCGAAGGACTTAAACTATTTTCGTGCGAAGATCCTGTTATGAAGGCAGGACAAGTTGCTTATGCAGATTATAAAATTGAGTTCGATTCGGTTCCGGATTGTTATATGAGTGGTCTTGAACAATTGCTTAACAACGATGCCATTATTGCGAAAAAGAAAACCAAAAAGGGAACATACAAAGATATTGACCTTAAAGAATTTGTAAAGTCTTTTAGTGTTAATGATAACACCTTGTTGATTACACTTTCTGCAGGTGGTAGTAACAATCTTAACCCTAAATTAATTCTTGATACTTTTTCACAGCGTAACGAAATTGAAACACCATATTATAAGGTTACTAGAACTATGCTTTATAACGAGAATATGGAAAAATTCAAATAAAAAAGTCGCACTGTTAAGTGCGGCTTTTTCTTATAAACCTAAATTTTCAATTTGTTTCACTATTCTAGTTTGTTCGGCTTGGTCTAGGTTAAGGAAACTAGCGTAAATTTGTGTTTCTTCTTGATACTTTTCTAAATCATCATATATAGAAACATTTGGTTCTCTTAATCTGTGCATAAAAGGACCGTGTTCCTTTAAAATTTTTGCAATTACCTTAAAATCTTCATCTTCTGCACCGTATCTAATAAAGAAAGGGGAAACATTAAAATAATCTGCTATTTGAACAATTTCGTCCCAATCGAAGTTACCGTCGGCTTCTTTTGCACGATAAGATGCACGTTTTATGCCTAGAAATATTGCTAGATCTTGCTGTGTGGTGTTAAAAGTTTTTCGGTAATCGCACACGCGTTCTTTAATATCATTGTTGTTAACTGAAAACATATTTCAACCGCCATTTACATGTATTTTGTTCTTGACTTTAAAATTTAATATTGCTATAATCTCTTTTGTGCTGGAGTGGCGCAGTAGGTAGCGCAATTGATTCGTAATCAATAGGTCGTGGGTTCAAATCCCATCTCCAGCTCCACAGTGGCTTTGTCTTATGACAAGGCTACTTTTATTATGTCGATATTATACATATTTTGTCGAAATTTGTCAATAAACAGTAAAAATAATAGGCATTCACTATTTTTTACAGTGAATGCCTTAATTTTATTTTGTTAACATATCAATTAAAGTGCGATAAACAAGAGCAGGGTCATCAAGGAAGTTTTCTTTTATGCGAATAGCCTGCGCATCATCTGCTGCTTGTAAGAAGAAACTCATAATAATAGAATCATTTTCTATTGCAGAGCAGGTTACCTTAATGGTACCGTCTTCTTCATGTGAAATAGTAATTTCTGTTTCCTTCATATGGCGATTTCTTTGAAGCATTTTTTTAAGAAGTTTAACCGATTTTTCACGCACAGTAAAAGGAACAGAAGCTTGTAGTGTTTGTCCTACATCACGGCCACTATCATTAATAACATAGCTTTCGCTACCGTCTTCTATTTCATCGATAAGTCCGTTTTTGTGGAGCTGAACAAAAGCTTCGTTTACTTCAAATGTATTTGCAATCATTTCAATGTGTAAAAGGTCTGCAATTTGGTTTGAAGGCACGGGTTCGTCTACACTCATAAGTAAGTAAAGAACCAAAACCTTAATTTCTGCAGTGCTTTTTAAGCCGCCTTTTCCAACATTAACTGTTATGGCATCTCTTTCCAAATAAATCACTCCCTGATTAATAGTCATATTATATTAAATCAAGGTTGAAATGTCAAGATTATACTACCCATCGAAGTTTTCGGCAATGCTATCGGCTTCTGCAATATTCTCAACTTCAATTCCGTTAGTTAAAATCAAAATATCCTCACTGGGAAGTACAGATATATTAGTTTCATACTTTTTTACTGTCATTTCATTGTCTTTTAAACATAATGTGTTGTCTTCAATTATTAAAACGAAATTAGAGTTCTTAACGTCTGGTTCATTTATATTTGTCTTTTGACTATCGCATGCACATAGTGAAAGAATAAAAGTAAATATTAGTAGTAAAATAACTTTTGATTTCATTTCTATTGTTTTTCCTTAAAAATAAATTATTTTGTAAGAAAATTGTTACCCAAATTTTAGTAAATATGTGTTATAATAGTGAAAAATGCATTGTGAGGTGTAATGCTTGAATAATAATTTTGATGATCAATATGAAAATTTATTTGATACTTCAGATGAAGATATATCTACTAATGATCAAACAGATATGGAAGATATATTAAGTTCAGATTCTGAAGTTTTAGACCTTAATAATCTATTCGTAACCGAAGATTTTGCTGAAGAAACAGAAGAAGATCCTAAAAAACAACGCAAGCAAAAAAAGGGTAAGAAGGGTAGAAAAATCTGGCAAAGTATAATTGCAATTTTTCTTGTATTCGTAATGCTTGGTTGTGTTGGCGTTGGTGCTATGGTTGGTTATGTCATTATGTTTATTGATGGCACAATGGACGAAAATCTCAATGCGTTGACACTCGATTATTCTACAACTATTTATGCAAAAAGTGGCGGCGAATGGGTAGAGTATCAGCGTTTACACGGCGAAGAAAACAGAATTTGGGTTGACTATAACCGTGAGAAAGCCGAAAACGAAGACCCTGAATACACAGGTATTCCTCAAAACCTTGCACTTGCTTTCGTTGCTATCGAAGATAAACGTTTCTTCGATCACGAAGGCGTAGACTGGAGAAGAACCTTTGGTGCGTTTATTAATATGGTTACCAATCGTACCACATCCGGTTATGGTGGTTCTTCTATTACACAGCAGCTGGTTAAGAACCTTACTAAAGATGCTGACAGAAGCGCAGACCGTAAACTTCGCGAAATTATGCGTTCTCGTTATCTTGAAAGCAAGTATGCTAAAGAAGTAATTCTTGAATGTTATATGAATACTATAGCAATGGGTAATGGTTTATATGGAGTTGAAGTTGCTGCAGAGTTTTATTACGGCAAAAATGTAAATGAACTCACACTCGCCGAATGTGCATCTCTCGCAGGTATTACCAATATACCCGAAACTTACAGACCGGATAAAAATCCTGAAAAGAACGAAAAGAGAAGAAATCTTGTTTTAAGCTTAATGCTTGAACAAAAACTTATCACTCAAGAAGAATACGATGAGGCTGTAGCTGAACCGCTTAACGTTGTTGCCGACAGAAGTATTCTTAAAGAAACAAGCGTTAATAGTTACTTTGTAGATGCACTTATCGATGATGTTGTTACAGCGTTAATGGAAAAATATGGTTGGGAAAAAGAACGTGCAGAAGCAAACTTCTATAATGGTGGTTATAAAATTTATGCTACCGTAGATCCTAACATACAAAGCACAATGGAATCTGTTTATGCTGATGAAACTTATAATATAAAGGGTTCTAAGGGCGAACATCTTCAAGGTTCAATGGTTGTTATGGATTATTCGGGTAATGTATTAGGTATGGTCGGTGGTATGGGAGAAAAAACCGAAAACCGCGGACTCAACCGTGCTACTATGTCGCCCCGTCAGCCTGGTTCAACTATTAAACCATTATCTGCTTACGCACCGGCAATCGAAAGAGATTTAATAACTTATTCTACAATAGTAGACGATTGCAGCACATATTATAACAGAGATACTTGGCGTCCAGTTAACTGGTACAGAAGCTATAAAGGTAAAGTAACAATTGAATATGCACTTGAAATTTCTATGAATACTATACCTGTATATCTAGTCGATCTTTTAACTAAACAAAAGTCTTTCGATTTCTTAACAGGAACACTTGGGTTTAAACATTTGACTGATGTTGATGCCGATTATTCTCCACTTGGAATGGGTGGTACTAACGGTGGTTATACAACCCTTGAAGCAACTGCAGCATTTGCAATTTTTGGCAATAAGGGTCGTTACTATTCGCCAATTACCTTTACCAAGATTTATGATCAGTACGATAATGAAATTCTCTCTAACAAATCTGATTCAACCATTGCAATTAGTGAAGATACTTCATATATAATGAACAAATTGCTGCAAAATGTTGTTAATGGTTCAGAAGGTACAGCTGGTGGTGCACGAAGTTATATTAGTATGCCATTCTTTGCTAAAACTGGTACAGCTAACCACGCTAACGATATTTGGTTTGTTGGTGGTTCGCCATATTATGTTGCATCTAGCTGGTGTGGATATGATGAACTTCAAAAAATTACCGACTCTAAACGTGCAAGAAAAATGTGGGGCGCTGTTATGAGCAAAATTCATAAGGGTTTGAGCAACAAAGGCTTCCCAGCATCTAAGAATGTTGAATTGCGTTTATATTGTAGTGAAACAGGACTTCTTGCAAATTCAGAATGTATAATTACTGACTATGGTTGGTATAAAACTAAATCGATGAAATATTGTACGGAACACGGTGGAGAGCCTATTAATATTAAGAGTGAAAGTGAAGCAAAAACATTTATTGCTAATCGCGTTAACCCAACTGTTCCTGATGAGAGTACAGAAACACCTCCAACTGATACTACACAAACAACTTCATCTGATTCAGCCCCAACAGATTAATCTTAAAAGCGAGCATGAAAGCATGCTCGCTTTGTTTTTTGTAAAAATGTCTTGACAAAAATACCATTATCAATTAATATAGTATTGGTGAATAGTGCTATTTTGAGGTATGTATGTTAAATATATTTGTTGAAAAATACGATAATCTGTCTGATAAAGAGCTTATCACTAAAATTCGCGACAACGATCAAGAAGCATTTGAAACGTTGTTTAAGCGATATTATTCAAATATTAAATATTTGGTTGCCAATAATTGTAAAGATCCTTCAGAAGCAGAAGACTTACTTCAGGATGCTACAATTACATTCTATTATGCAACCCAAATGTATGATTTTGATTCATCATCTTTTGCGACTTTTTTATCGGTTTGTGTTGAACGTAGTTTAAAATCTACAATTAGAAAAGCTTCTGCACAAAAAAGAATTCCCACTAATTTGTTAGTTTCTATTGATGAAGAAACTAGTCAAGAAATTAAAGTTATTAGCGCAGAAGAAGAATTTTTTGTTAAAAATTCTTTTAATAATAAAAAAATA
>JAFOFE010000104.1 GCA_017387475.1 Clostridia bacterium
CTATAAGCCACTTGGAAATTATGGTAGCGAACCCGAATACAGTGGTCCACTTTATAATGAAGTTAAAGTGAACGGAAATACTGCAGAAATTACATTTACCCATGTAGACGGACTTCATTTGTCCGACGGCAGCAATATTGTTCGTGAACTTCAGGTTAGAACATCGGGTGGCAGATGGGTTGACGTAGACGGCATTTTGCAAGATAATAAGGTTACCGTAACACTTGAAAATATAAGTTTAATTACCGGTGTTCGTATGGGTTATCATAACCGACCAACAATTAACCTTTGCAATGAGGCAGGCTATTTGGCATCGCCGTTTATATGGCAGGATGAAAACGCCAAACTTGAACATACACCAATGACTTCTTGGGCAAACGATAACGAAATGCATTGGCACAACTGCGATGTTGAAGGTTGCGAAGAAAAGTTTTCGGCAGAAAAACATTCGGGCGGCGTGGCAGAAAACTGTACTGTCAGAGCTAAATGCGAAATCTGCAACAAAACCTACGGAGATTTCGGCCCACACAAGAAAACCGAAGTTAGAAACAGAACAAGCTCCTATACGGGAGATACCGTTTGTGTTGTTTGCAGAGCTACCGTTAAACAGGGTACTTCCATGACAACAATTTACATAATAATAGCAACAGTAATTGCTGTTATTGCCGGTGTGCTTACAGTTGTTTTAGTAGTGTTAAAACGAAGAAAAACAAAAATGCAAGCACAAGAAAATAAACAGTAGAAGAAAAGGTTATAAGCACATTTATAAATTTTTTCAAAATAAAACACCTCGGCCATTATTATTGACCGAGGTGTTTTGTTTTTAATCTTAAATTTCTACAATGTCAATACCTTCAATGGTAACGTCATACATAGGCTTATCGCCTGCGCCACAACGAACATTTGCAATGTCGTCAACAACGTTCATACCTTCATATACCTGACCGAAAACGCTGTGCTTAAAGTCAAGCCAAGGTGTACCACCAAGATTTTTGTAATCTTCAATAGTGTCTGCAGGGAAACCTCTGTCGGTAAGCTGTTCCATTTGTGAAAGCATTGTTTCGGGGCAGGTGTCTGCCTGAACAATGAAGAACTGGCTTCCGTTGGTGTTAGGACCTGCATTTGCCATAGATAAAGCACCACGAACATTGTGAAGCGAAACATCAAATTCATCTTCGAACTTTTCGCCGTAAATGCTTTCGCCACCCATACCTGTACCGGTTGGGTCGCCACCCTGAATCATAAAATCTTTAATAACACGGTGGAATATAATTCCGTTATAATAACCCTTTTTAGCAAGCTCAATAAAGTTCTTTGTAGTACGGGGAACTTCGTTTACAAAAAGCTTAATTTTAATGTCGCCCATATTGGTATGCATAACGGCAACAGTATCGCCCGAAACGGGTGCAGATGTTTGAAAACTCATATTTATTCTCCTTAAAAGCTTATTTGAGTTTATTTTAACAGTTATGCACAGTTTTGGCAACAAAAATTCTTGTTTTTAACAAAATATTGTGGTATTATAAACATAATAATGTATATATAAAGGGGATAAGTCTATGAAATGTCCGTTTTGCGCATTTGAAGAAAGTAAGGTTATCGACTCACGTCCAACCGACGAGGGTGAGCGTATAAGACGTCGTCGCGAATGTTTAAATTGCACTCGCCGTTTTACAACCTACGAAATTATTGAAAGTCTTCCCATTATCGTAATTAAAAAAGATAAAAATCGCCAAACCTTTGTACGCGAAAAAATTATTAACGGTATGGTAAGAGCGTGCGAAAAACGCCCCGTATCGCTTGAAACTATCGAGCGTGCCGTAGACGATATCGAAGCCGAAATTCAAAACACACTAGACCGTGAAGTTTCTAGTGAGAAAATTGGCGAACTTGTTATGACAAAACTTAAAGAAATAGACGAAGTAGCTTACGTTCGTTTTGCAAGCGTGTATCGTGAATTCCGTGATATTAATACCTTTATGGACGAACTTAACAAACTTCTTCGCAAACAGAAATAGGAGCAAAAAATGAACGAATTTGAAAGAATGGCCGAGCTGCTTTTAGGCCATATAGATAAGCAGCCTGAATTTTACGAAGCAAAATATCCTGCGCGCAATTTACCCGAAGGCGCAAGGGTTGTAAGAATTGCACCAAGTCCCACAGGTTACCTTCATTTAGGTACACTTTTTATGGCACTTGTTAACCGTATCACTGCCGATTCTACGGGTGGTATTTTCTATACAAGAATTGAAGATACCGACAAAAAGCGTGAAATCGAAGGTGGTATAGACGATATTATTAACGGCCTTATCCGTTTCGGAATAAACATAGACGAAGGCTTTGTTACCCCAACCGAACAAAAGGGAGATTACGCACCCTATAAACAAAGCGAGCGTGCCGAAATTTATCAGTGCTTCGCTAAAAAGCTTGTAAGTGAAGGTCTTGCTTACCCCTGCTTCTGCACAGCCGAGGAACTTGCAGCCGTTCGTGAAGAACAAGAAAAAAATAAAATTAGAACAGGCTACCACGGCGAATATGCTGTTCACAGAAACATTACTGTAGAAGAAGCAAAAGCCTTAATAGATGAAGGCAAGCCTTATGTTATCCGTCTTAAATCTCCCGGTAGCGAAGAAAACCGTGTATTTGTAGACGACGGCATTAAGGGCAAGGTTGAACTCCCCGAAAACGATGAAGACTTCGTTCTTTTAAAGTCCGACGGAATTCCTACCTACCACTTCGCACACGCAGTAGACGACCACCTTATGCGCACCACACACGTTATCCGTGGCGACGAATGGTTATCAAGCGTACCTAAACATATTCAGCTCTTTAAGCTTCTTGGCTTCAAGCCACCTAAATTCTGCCACGTTGCACCAATTATGAAGTTAGACGGTGGTGCAAAACGCAAAATTTCAAAGCGTAAAGACCCCGAAGCTGCAGTTCACTATTTTGCAGAAGAAGGATACGACGCCAGAAGCGTTATAGAATACTTAATGACAATCGCATCAAGCGAATTTGAAGATTGGCGCCGTGCTAACCCCACAGAACCCCGTCAAAAGTTCAAATTCAACCTTAAAAAAATGTCTGTATCGGGCGCCCTTTTCGATGGCGACAAGCTTAACGACGTTTCCAAAAACATTGTTTCCACAATGAACAGCGAAACCGTTACCGAAAAGCTTTGCGAATGGGCAAAAGAATTCGACCCCGAATTTTATAACATCTTAACAAACGATATCGAATACACCAAGGCTGTTTTCGCAATAGATCGCGATGTACCAAAGCCACGTAAAGATATTGCAAAATGGAACGAAGCAAAGGAATATTGTTCTTACTTCTTTAACAGCCTTTATGTTCCTTCTTACGAATTCCCCGAAAACATAGCCAGCGAAGATGTTAAGGCATTCTTATTAGCATATAAAGATGTTTATAGCGCAGAAGACACTAAAGAAGAATGGTTCGCAAAAATTAAAGAAGTAGCACCGGGTCTTGGCTTCGCTGCCGAAACCAAAGAATATAAGGCAAATAAAGAAGCCTATAAGGGCAGTGCAGGCGACCTTTCCACTATCCTTCGAATTGCCGTTACAGGCAGAAGAAACACCCCCGACCTTTGCAGCATTATGCAGGTACTAGGTTACGAAGAATGTATCAAGCGTCTAAACGATGCAATTTCTAATATTTAGGAGAAAATTATGGCAGACGAAAAAATACTTTCCGAAGAGGTAGTAGCTACCCCGTCAAACTTTATTTACGATTTTATCGATAAAGATTTAGAAGAAGGTGTATATAACAGGGTACAAACCCGTTTCCCACCCGAACCTAACGGTTATCTTCATATCGGACACGCAAAGGCTATCTGCATAGACTTTGGTACTGCCGAAAAGTATGGTGGTAAGTGTAATCTTCGCCTTGACGATACAAACCCCACCAAAGAAGATGTGGAATATGTAGATGCCATTATGGAAGACATCAAATGGCTCGGCTTTAATTGGGATAATGTTTATTTCGCATCCGATTATTTCGATTTTATTTATGAATGTGCAATAAAACTTATCGATAAGGGTCTAGCTTATGTAGATGAATCTACACCCGACGAAATTCGTGAAATGCGCGGCACACTTACCGAACCCGGTAAAAACAGCCCCTACCGTGATAGACCTATCAGTGAATCAAAAGACCTTTTCGCTCGTATGACTGCAGGCGAATTCGAAAACGGCGCAATGGTGCTTCGTGCAAAAATCGATATGGCTTCTTCAAATATCAATATGCGCGACCCCGTAATTTACCGTATTATGAAGGCTACCCACCACAGAACAGGCGATAAGTGGTGTGTATATCCTATGTACGACTTTGCACACCCCCTTTCCGATACTAAAGAAGGCGTTACCCATTCGCTTTGTTCATTAGAGTTCGAAAACCACAGACCCCTTTACAATTGGTTCCTTGAAAAGCTTGAACTTGCTGAACCTTCACGCCAAATAGAGTTTGCAAGAATGAATGTTAACTACACCTTAACATCTAAACGTAAGTGCTTAAAGCTTGTAAACGACAATTTAGTTTCAGGTTGGGACGATCCTCGTATGGCAACCCTTTGTGGTATGAGAAGAAGGGGATATCCTGCTGCAGCAATTCGTACCTTTGTTGAAAAAATTGGCGTAAGCAAGGCATACAGCGTTATAGACTACGCACTTTTAGAGTCCTGCGTTCGTGATGACCTTAACCTTAATGCCGACAGAGCCATGGCTGTCCTTCGTCCTTTAAAGGTTGTAATCGATAACTATCCTGCCGACAAGGTAGAAGAAATTTCGGTTGAAATAAACCCAAATAAGCCGGAACTTGGCAATAAAACAGTAACATTTTCTAACACCATTTATATCGAGCAGGATGACTTTATGTTAAATCCTCCCGGAAAATATTTCCGTTTATGCCCCACTAAAGAAGTAAGACTTAAGGGCGCATATTTCGTAAAATATGCTTCTCACGAAGAAGATGAAAATGGTAATGTTACCTGTGTTCACGTAACCTACGACCCTGCTTCCTACGGTGGAGAATCACCCGACGGAAGAAAGGTAAAGGGTACACTTCATTGGGTAAGCGCAGAACATTCGGTAGATGCTACCATCCGTCTTTACGATAGACTCTTTAACGTAGAAAATCCGTCCGATGAAGAAGGCGTTTCTTCTTTCGCCGATAACCTTAACCCCGAATCTTTAACCGTTCTTACAGGCTGTAAGCTTGAAGCCGGCCTTAAAGATGCAAAGGTGGGCGAAGGTTTCCAATTTATGCGTCAAGGCTATTTCTGTTTAGATAAAGATTCTACCGAAGATAACCTTATCTTTAACCGTACAGTTGCTCTTAAAGATTCTTTCAAGGTAAAATAAAATGACAGTAAACGATATTTACACCTATCTTGACGATAAATATAATTTTTCATCGGCACTTTCTTACGATAATGTCGGCCATCTTGTAGGCTCACTTAACAGCACAGTAACAGGCATCGTAGTATGCCTGGACTGTACCGACGAAGCAGTAAGTATGGCAGTAGAACAGGGCGCAAACTTAATAGTTTCACACCATCCCGTTATTTTCGACCCACTTAAATCTGTAACCGATGAATCACTTGTTTATCGACTCATCAGAAACGATATTTCGGTAATTTCGGTACACACCAATCTTGACCAAGCCGATGGTGGCGTTAACGATGCACTGTGTAGCGCAATAGACCTCGTTAATGTCGAAAAGGTAACCGATAGCGAAGGCTTCTTCTACCGTATTGGCGAACTCGAAGAACCTATGTCGGCAGAAGTTTTTGCAAATTTCGTAGCCGAAAAATTAAAGCTTCGTGTTAAGTATGTAGGCGAAAATAATTCTGTTAAAAGGGTTGCCGTTTGTTCAGGAAGTGGTGGCAGTATGCTTTTTGAAGTAGCTGGCACAGGGGTCGATGCTTTTGTTACAGCCGATGTAAAGCACGATGTGTTTTTAGACGCACACGCCTTAGGAATGGTGCTTTTAGATGCAGGTCATTTCGAAACCGAAGATATAATTGTTGCACCACTTGCAAACGAACTAAAAACTGCATTTCCTAAAGTTAACGTTGCCGAAAATCACTTCACACCAATTAAATACACAAAATAAAAAAAGCGTGGCTTTAAGCCACGCTTTTAATTTTTAATTAATCACAGCAAACGTCTTTTTTAGCAGGTTTAGTTTCTTCCTTTGCAGCAGGTGTTACGTCGCCTACGCCCGATGTTTCTGAAAAAATTACGTTCTTATTAACCATTTCAACAGTATCGGTAGGAATAATAATTTTAGAAGCTTTGCCGTTAGACATTGATACAAGCGCATCATACTTTTTAAGCTCAAGTACAGCAGCATCGGCGCCTGCAGCTTTAAGTGCAGCAATACCGTCTGCTTCTGCCTGACGAGCAAGAAGAACAGCCTTTGCTTCACCTTCTGCTCTTGCAATACGGGCATCTCTTTCGCCTTCTGCTGCAAGAATCATAGCCTGCTTGTCGCCTTCGGCTCTTGTAATAACGGCAGCCTTGTGGCCTTCAGCTTCAAGAAGGGTCTCACGGCGATCACGTTCAGCCTTCATTTGTTTTTCCATTGCGTTTTGAATTTCTGCAGGAGGAATAATGTTTTTAAGTTCTACACGGTTTACCTTAATGCCCCATTGGTCTGTAGCACAGTCAAGTATTTCGGTCATTTTACCGTTAATGGTATCGCGTGAAGTAAGTGTGTCGTCAAGCTCAAGCTCACCAACAATATTACGAAGTGTAGTAGCAGTTAAATTAGAAAGTGCGCTTATAGGGTTAACTGCGCCGTATGTGAAAAGCTTTGCATCGAACACCTTAAAATATACTACGGTGTCAATTTGCATGGTAACGTTATCCTTGGTAATAACAGGCTGTGGGGGAGAATCAAGCACCTGTTCTTTAAGGGTAACTTTTTTTGAAATACGGTCAATAACAGGAATTAGAAAGTGAAGACCGGCGCCCCAAGTTTTTTGGTATTTACCAAGTCTTTCAATAACAAATTCTGTTGCTTGTGGTACAACCTTAAGGCAAAAGAATAAAATAAGAACAATAATAGCAGCGATAAAAATCATAAAATCACCCTTTCAATATTTTCGCATAAATATCTTATGTTATATACAATTATACATACTTTTAAATAATATGTCAATTTTTGGCGGTATAATCAAAATCAAAGGTTATAACACAACAATAAGTAGGGTCAATTTCCTTTGCAATTTTTTCAATCTCTTTTCTAACCTTTTTCTTTTCATCGGCAAGGTCAACAGGAAGCACAACATCAAAAATTAAGTTGGTGCGCTCGTCGCTTTTAGGTGTCATTCTAAAATCGTGCAGAGTAAGCGCAGGGTGAATAGATTTAATTCTTTCAGCCACGGTTTCTCTGGCATTAGTTAAAATTTCGTTGTCTGTCTCAACAGGGTCCATATGTATTGTAAGAAGTATGCCTGTGCGTTCAAGCACTATTTTTTCACAAAGGTCAATCTGTTCGTGGCATTTAACAATGTCTGTGTCGGCAGGAACTTCAACATGCACCGAAGCGAAACAACGACCGGGACCGTAGTTATGCGCCAAAAGGTCGTGAACACCTAAAAATCCATCGAAACTCATAATTTCCTTTTCAAGTGTTTTGGCAGTTTCTTCGTCAATCGGTTCGCCAAGTAATGGGTTAATGGTTTCTTTAGCTGTTTTAAAGCCCGACCAAATAATATAAACCGACATAACAATACCAACGTAAGCGTCTATATTTATGTTTGTAAACATCATTACCACAACCGAAACAAGTATAGCAGTAGTGGTAAATACGTCGTTAAGGCTGTCTTGTGCAGTTGCAAGTATAGCAGCAGAATTTATTTTCTTGCCAATTTTTTTATTGTAAAAATACATCCAAAGTTTAACTATAATTGAAATTGCAAGAATAACTATCGATAAATAGTCTAACGCTAGTTCTGTGGGATGTAAAATTTTATCGAAAGAGCTTTTAAAAAGCTCCATACCCATCATAAAAATAAGGCCGGAAACAATAAATGCCGAAATATATTCATACCTTCCATGCCCGTAAGGATGGTCGGGGTCAGCAGGCTTGGATGCCAAACGGAAACCAAACATAGTAACAAGAGAAGAGCCCATATCGGCAAGGTTGTTAAAAGCATCGGCTATAATTGAAATAGAAGAAGAAATAAGCCCTGCAGCAAGTTTTATTAAAAATAATATTAAATTGGCACAAATGCCAACGACACCCGTAAGGGTGCCGTATTTTTGTCTTTGCTTATTATCAGATACAGTAGCGCTCATTACATTTTGCTTCCTTTCGCACCTTTAGCACCAAAAGAAATACCCGAAAGAATGTTGGTGTCAATGGTAAAGGTAAGGTTTTCACGGTTTCTGTTTCTTCTAAAGGCAAGAGAAATAAGCTTATCTAAAAGTTCACTGTAGGGTAACTTTGTAGCTTCCCATAAATAGAAAGAAAGAGAACCGGGTATTGTGTTAATTTCGTTAACATATACCTTGTCTGTTTCGGTGTCAACAATAAAGTCAATTCTAACAACACCCGAAGCGCCAAGCGCTTTAAATACCTTCTTGGCAAGTTCTCTAATTTCAGCGCTCTTTTCTTCGCTTATATCGGCAGGGATTTTTCTGGACAGCGATGCCATACCCTTGCTGCCCGAAGATTTAGAATTCGCCATATATTTATCTTCATAAGATAAAATTTCATCGTTCATAAAGGGTTCTTCCAGAACCGAAGCTTCGCACGAATCGGTATCGCCCACAACCGAACAGTTAATTTCTCTAATAGCAGAAACGGCGTGTTCAATAAGCACCTTATCCGAAAAAGATACGGCTAAATCAATAGCGTCAACAAGCGCATTTTTATCGTTTGCTTTAGTAATGCCAACCGAAGAACCAAGGTTAACAGGCTTTACTATCATTGGGTAGCCAATTTCTTTTTCTGCCTTACTAATAAGTTCTTCCTTGTTTTTAGCGTATTCTCTGGCATAAAAACAAATGCAGTCAAGCACAGGTAAATCTGCTGCTTTCATAACATACTTAAACACAGCCTTATCCATACCAACTGCGCTTGAAAGAATATCACAGCCAACATAGGGAAGACCTAAAAATTCAAGGTAGCCTTGAAGTGTTCCGTCTTCACAGTTGGTTCCGTGCACAACAGGGAAAGCAACGTTTAAAACAATATCCTTTTTCTTTGCAAACATTTTGTTGTTTAAAAATTTAAGTACAACATCTTTGCCTGTTTTAATAATGGTAACTGGGTCGGCGTCTGCAATTAAAGCCTTCATATCACGGAAAGACTCAATTTCATACATCTTTTCGCTAGTGTACATTTCGCCGTTTTTGGTAACGTATATAGGAACAATGTCGTACTTTTCCTTATTCACCGAACGCATAGCCTGAACAGCCGAAATAATAGAAACCTCGTGTTCAACCGAACGGCAACCAAAAATAAAAGCAACGGTAGTTTTCATAAATTTTCACCTTATTTCAAATAGTTGTCTGGAAGGTCGTTTTCAAGTAAAACAACCGTATTTTCATTGCAGAAAGCAGTGTATATTTCCATAGCTTCCATAAAGGAAGAAGCAATATACATATTGTCGGTATTAAAGCCTGCTTCTTTTGCGCCTTCTACCAAAGGCTCGCTACGCTTTTTACCAACAAAAATTATTTTATCGCAAACCTTGGCAGCAGCACTACCTAAAGCCTTGTTGCATTCAAATTCCTTGTCGCCAAGCTCTACAAGACCAGGGGTAATAATAACCTTTTGCATACCGTCAAAAGAATTTAATACGTTAACGGCTTCAAGGCAGCCTTCTGGGTTTGCGTTATATGCGTCGTCAATTAAAAGCGAACCCTTAACAGATGTCTTAAGCTCAAGTCTGTGTTCTGTCGGGGTAAGCCTTGAAATAGCAAAGGCAATATCTTCGGGCATAACACCAAGCTCATAAGCTAATGCAGCAGCACCAATAATGTTAAGAATATTGTGTCGGCCAAGAAGTTTGGTAGAAACAGCAACCTTTTCGCCATTAAGCACAAGGTCAAAATTAGCACCGTTTCTGCCCGATGTTATGTTTTCGGCATAAAATTTTGTGCCGGCATCCGAAGAGTAAAGTATAACATCATCGTTTGCGTTATCTACAATAATTTTGTTGTCGCCGTTTGCAAAAACCACGCCGCCCTTTGCCTTAACGGCATCGTAAAGTTCGAACTTGGTTTTAAATACATTGTCGGTAGTTTTAAAGGTTTCAAGATGTTGTGCGCCAACCGATGTTATAAGACCAAAGTCGGGGTGCACAATATCGCAAATTTCTTTAATGTCGCCAACATTTTTAGCACCCATTTCGCAAACAAAAATTTCGGTATCTGCTTTAAGGCTTTCCCTTATGGTGCGAACAACACCCATAGGTGTATTAAAACTTTCGGGGGTGTGAAGCACATTGAATTTTTCACTTAATATGCGCGATAAAATGTATTTTGTGCTAGTCTTACCAAATGAACCTGTAATACCAACAACCTTAATTCCATAAACCGAAGATAAAAGTTTTTTAGCATCGTTTATATAGTAATTAGCGTAAGAAATTTCAACAGGCTTTAAAGCAAAAAGTGAAAGCAAGCAAAGAATTTCGGGGAATATGGACAGCACAACTAAAACGGTTAAAAGCACAGTACCAATAATACCACCAATAACAAGACCCAAAACGCCAAGCATTAAGGTAAGCACAAAGGAAAAAGCAAACATTCTTTTAACCCTTGCAGTGTAAACAAGCTTTTTAATGGAAGAACCGTTTTGCGAAGCAGCGCGCCAACCAAAGTAAAGGGCAACTGCAGCAAAAAGGGTAATGCTTTCTTTAAATGTGTTTTCGCCAAGCATAGCAGCCAAAAAAGCAAGTATAACAACAAAGCCTTTTAAAGCAAGGGGTAAAATTGGTGTGTTGCCCTTTAGCCACCTAAAATAACGCGAAGCGAAATAAGAGTTTTGCTGAAGCATTTGGTATTGTCTTATAAGACCCAAAAAGCCTGAAACAACGGCTATAACCATAGCCAAAATTGGTAAAAACATAATTAAACCTCTAAATAAAACTGTTTATAATTGCATTAGCTTCAAACGGGCGTTCCACAAAAGAAAAATGTCCCGTTCCCTTAATAACACAAAGACCGGCATCGGCAATTAAACTTTCAATAATCTTAGCGTCTGCAAGGGGTGTTGCAGTATCGTTATCGCCCCAAATAAGTAGGGTAGGGCATTTAATGTTAGGCAAAATATCGCGAATATCGGTATTTACAAGCGAAACCAAAGTTTTTCTAAGAACTTCGGGCGCTGCATTGTAATCTGCACTGCCGTAGTGGCGTCTTGCCTTATCTAAAAGAGAAGCCGAAAAATTGCGAATAACAGGCAAGGTAAGTACTGTTTTTATAACCTTAAAACTTTTTGCTCTAAACTTTTGTTTAAAACTTTTTTTCGGTATAAGACCGGCTGCATCTAAAAGTACTATTTTCGAAGGGTTAACCATACCGGTTGCAGTCATATACATTGTAACCCTACCACCGTGTGAATGGCCCATCATAATTGGGTTTTCAAGACCTACTGCATCCATAAATTTTAAAACAAAATCGCAGTAATCTTTAAGTGTCCAAGGCTCGCTCATGGTGTCGCTTCCACCACAACCGGGAAAGTCGGGAGCAACAAGCCTGCAACGAGCTTTAAGGGTGTTAATAAAACCTTTATATACATCGCCCGAAGACCCCCAACCGTGAAGTAATAAAACGGGGGTTCCGGTGCCTTCGTCCAAGTAATTTATATTAAGGCCATCTACAGAAACATTCATAAATGCACCGCCTGAAATTTATATTCGAAATTATTATACCAAATATTTCCCCAAAATAGAAGTATTAATTTCAAAATATTAGTTAAAATTTTTAAAACTAATTAAATGATATATATTACTCATATTTGCTTGACAAAATCGAAAGGTGAAATGTATAATTCACTTAATAGAATATTTTTCCGAATGGAGAGTTACCTATGAGAGTTTATGAAAATATTTTAAAAACCAGTGAAAACCGTTTACCCCAAAGAAGCTACTACATTCCTACGGGTAAAAGCGAGTACAATCTTTTAAACGGAGATTGGCGTTTTGCCTACTTCTCACGCGATATTGATGTACCCGAAACAATCGAAAAGTGGGATACCATACCTGTTCCTTCCTGCTGGCAGGCACTCGGCTATGAAAACCCCAACTACACAAACATCAACTACCCCTATCCTTACGACCCTCCGTTCGTTCCCGACGATAACCCCTGTGGCATCTATGAACGCGATTTCGAAATTGCAGAACTTTGGGGCAAGGTTTACTATGTGTTAGAAGGTGTTTCTTCTTGCGCATTTGTATATGTAAACGATACTTATGTTGGCTTTACTCAAGGTAGCCACCTTCAAGCAGAATTCGATATTACTTCTGCCGTTAAGCAGGGCAAAAACACCCTTCGTGTTAAGGTTTTAAAATGGTGCGTAGGCAGCTATTTAGAAGACCAAGACTTCTTCCGTTTCAACGGTATCTTCCGTGATACTTATGTGCTTCAGCGTCCCGAAGGACATCTTGTAGATGTTCACGTTGTAGCTAAAGAAGGTGTTGTTACTGTTGACGCAGGCGCAGCAGCTAACGTTACCCTTTTAGATATGGAAGGCAGTGTTCTCGGCACAGCAAGTGGCGAAACTACCGAATTCAAGGTAGAAAATCCTGTTCTTTGGAATGCTGAAAAGCCTTACGTTTATACCGTAAAGCTCGAAAAAGACGGCGAAATTATCGAAATCGAAACAGGCTTCTGCAAAATTGAAGTTTCCGGCACTTATCAGCTTTTAATTAACGGAAATTCCGTTAAACTTCACGGTGTAAACCACCACGATACACACCCAACAAACGGTTGGTGCGAAACAAACGAAGAACTCGAACGTGAACTTCGCTTAATGAAGGAACTTAACATTAACTGTATCCGTACTTCTCACTACCCACCAACACCCTACTTCTTAAGCCTTTGTAACCGTCTTGGTTTCTATGTAATTCTCGAAACAGATATCGAAACCCACGGTGCAGTTAGAAGAAGATCTAACATTCCTTACGCTTACGATTCCGAAAGCACAGAATGGCCTTGCACAAAGCCTGAATGGAAAAAGGAACATTTAGAACGTATGGAACGCGCAGTACTTCGCGACCGTAACAACCCATCTATCGTAATGTGGTCAACCGGTAACGAAAGTGCGCACGGCCCCAACCACAAGGCTATGATTGACTATATTCGTGGTCTTGGCGATGGCAGACTTGCACACTGCGAAGATGCTTCTCGTAAGGGCGTTATTGAAAATGCCGACGTATATTCAAGAATGTATCCTTCTGTAAAATCTATTGAAGATTTTGCAAACGATCCTAAAATAAATATGCCTGTATTCCTTTGCGAATACTCTCACGCAATGGGTAACGGACCTGGAGATGTTTACGACTACAACGAAATGTTCGATGCTCACGATAAGCTTATCGGTGGTTGCGTTTGGGAATGGGCAGACCACACAGTTATCGTAGATGGCGTACAAAAGTACGGTGGAGACTTCCCCGGTGAAATGACCCACGACGGTAACTTCTGCTGCGACGGTATGGTATTCTCCGACCGTTCCTTAAAGGCAGGTTCTTACGAAGTTAAGGCTGCTTATCAGCCAATGAGAACTGCTTTCGAAAACGGTGTGTTAACCGTTACAAACCGTCTTGACTTCACAAACTTAAACGAATACGAACTCGTAGTTAAAATTGAACTCGACGGCGAAACAGTAGAAGAAAAGAAGATGGCTCTCGATGTAGCTCCTCACGATAAAGCAGAGGTTGCAATTGAAGTTCCTGCCCTTCAGGGTAAACTTGGCGCATTCTTAACCTGCCAACTTTATAAAGACGGCAAAGAATGGGCAAGAACACAGCACGAACTTGCTATGAAGCATGTTGCAGAACCTGTTTGCTTAAAGGCTCCCGAATTCATCGAAAACGAATACGATATTATCATTAAGGGCGAAGGTTTCGAATACACCTTCTCTAAACACTATGGTAACTTTACTTCCATTAAGGTAAACGGCATAGAAAAACTTGCAGGCGTTACCAAACTTACATCTTGGCGTGCTCCAACCGACAACGAAAGAATTGTAAGAGTATATTGGGGTAACGATAACATTTGGCAGGGTGAAGACTTAAACCGTCACTTCTCCAAGGTTTACGGTTGCACAGTAAACGGTAACCACATCGTTGTAGATGGTGCACTTTCGGGTATTTCTCGTATGCCTTACTTCAACTACAAGCTCGACGTTTCGGTAGACGTTAACGGTCAAATCAGCATGATGCTCGGTGGTGTAATTCGTGAAGATGTTCACTGGTTACCAAGACTCGGTTACGAATTTATCTTAACACCCGATAATAAAGATTTCTCATACTTTGGCTTCGGTCCTTACGAAAGCTATTGCGATGCTCACCACGGCTCACTCATGGGTCTTTATGAATCTAATGCCGATAAAGAATATGTAAACTATGTTCGTCCTCAAGAGCACGGTAACCATTACGATGTTCGCGAGCTTAATATTGGTGGACTTAAAATTACAGGTAAAACATTTGAAGCAAACGTTTCAAATTACAATGCCGATATGCTCGAAGGCGCAAACCACACCGACGAACTCAAGTCCGACGGTCTTGTACATCTCCGTATCGACTATAAAGATTCTGGTATGGGCTCCAACTCTTGCGGACCTACACTTATGGAAAAATACCAATTTGGCGACAAGCAAATTGTATTCGAAATTAAAATTAGTCCGGTAAAATAATAATGAAATTAAAGGGAAATTTCGTTATAAAGAAAATTGCCGAAGAAACCGTTGCTATTCGCATAAATAAGGATATTGCAGACCTTCGGGGTGCAATATCCTTAAAGGGTAGCGCAGAAACAATATTTTCTGCATTGCTTGAAGGTTTAAATAAAGAAGATATTATAAACCAACTAGTCGAAAACTACCACATAACTAAAGAAGAAGCAGCAAACGATACCGAAGCATTTTTAAACGTTCTTTATAACAATAATTTGTTGGAAGGTTAACTGCAATGCAAAAACAAAACCTTTACACAATGGAAGATTTAGTTCCTGTTATGAACTCTTTCTTTGCCGAAGGTAAAAAGGTAATGGTTACAGCGGTTGGCAACAGTATGTTGCCACTTATAAGAAACCAAAAAGATGCCGTTGTACTTGAAGGCTATAACGGTGGCGAACTTAATATTGGCGATATGGTCTTCTTTAAAAGATATGACGGTAAGTATGTGCTTCACCGTATTGTAGGTGTTTGTGAAGATGGCAGCTTTGTAATTCAGGGCGATAACCAGCTTATAACCGACAGTGGCGTTAAAAAAGAACATATCATAGCCGTTCCCACAGCAGTTATCCGTGGCAAAAAAACTGTGTCTGTTCATTCTAAAGAGTATTTAAGGTACAAAAAAATATGGACACATTCGCGCGTTTTAAGAAAGCTATTTATTGCAAGTTTTAACTTAAAAATTAAAGTTAAAAGAATGATAAAAATCTTTTCAAAATAAAAAAACTACCACAACAGCAGTTGTGGTAGTTTTTTTATTTTAACATTTCAATAAGTTCGGGTAAGCATTTTTCAAAGCTTACACCGTACCAATGGTCTTTTGTTGTTGCCTTAATACATAAAACCGTAAAGTCGGCAGCAATTTTTGCAGCTTCTAAAAGACTTTTCGAATTCATATAAGCACCTGTAAATGCCGAAGCAAAAACGTCGCCTGTGCCGTGGCTGCCAAGACCTATTTTAATGTGTTCGTAATATTCTATGTTAGCGCCGTCATATATTGCAACACCTGTTGTGCCTTCGGTTACGCCTACACCTGTAAGCACAATTTTTGCGCTAAATAAATTTTTAAGTGCGCCAATTAATTCTTCAACATACTGTTTATCGAAACTGTTCTTATAGGGTATGCCTGTCAGCAAACAAGCTTCTGTAATGTTGGGTAAAATAATATCGGCAGTAGCGCAAAGCTCCTTCATACTTTCTACATAAGCATCATCGAAACCTGTGTAAAGCTTGCCCGAATCTGCCATAGCAGGATCAACTATTTTAACACCGTTTTCATCTAAAAGACTGCCCATAATACTCTTAACGTGTGCAACCTGATTTAAATTACCTAAATAACCGGTATAAACTGCCGAAAAACTAATGCCCTGATTTTTCCAAGCAGACATTATTTTTGGCATTTCATCCGTAAGGTCGCAAAAGGTAAACTCACTAAACGCAGTGTGGTTAGAAAGCACCGAAGATGGAAGTATAGCGGTTTCAAGCGAACAAGCAGAAAGAATTGGTAATGCAACGGTTAGGGAACATTGACCAACGCACGAAACATCTTGAATTGTAAGAATTTTATTATTATTCATTTCTTTCACCAAAAAGAATTATACTGTTAAGCGTTTGGCTTGTCAATCTGCATTTTTCTCGGTTTGGCTAAAGGCTTCAAAAAGCTTTTGGGAAACGGCTTGCATACGGTTTTTATCAACCTTTAAAACCTGACGGTCATAGGTGAAAAGACCGTTTGTTTCGTCTTCTACGTCGCTTACCTGTGTAAGCACGGTAGCGCAAAGTTTTTGGTTTTTTATTGCAGGCACAACCTCTTCTAAATACAGCTTTTCAAGGGCAACGTTAAAGGCTTCTTTATCTGCAAAGAACCTGTAACCGTAGGTGTTCTTTGTGTTGAACGAATGTCCTTCTACCTTGTAAGAATATCCACCAAATTCCGAAAGAACAAGTGGTCTGCCATCATTTTTAAGCTTTATAGGTTTAAAATATATGTGTTCACTAAGCACATCACTTTCGCCTGTTTGGAACCAACCCGAAGTTGCATCAATTACCCTTGTAGGCTCAAGCTCTTTAACTAAACGGTAAATGTTCTTGGCGTCAAATTGCCCCCAACCTTCGTTAAAAATGGTGTAATAACAAACACTAGGGAAGTTGTATAAAAGCTCAAAAGTGGCTTTAGCATCTGCAATAAAGGCTTCGCGTCTTTTTTTGCTAGCCTTATGCGAAATACCCTTTTTGCATAACACGGTGGGAAGCGCAGTATCAATTAAAAAGTTATACTTACCACTGTTAACAAGGTCTTGGAAAACAACCATTCCATATTTGTCGCAGTAATAATAGAAAATCATTGGCTCTATTTTAATGTGCTTTCTAAGCATATTAAAACCAAGTTCTTTCATTGTAAGAATATCTTTTTCAAAGCCTTTTTCACTATACGGCATATAAATTCCGTCGCTAAAATAGCCTTGGTCTAATAAGCCGTGGAAGAAATAAGGCTTTCCGTTCAAAAGTATGTCATTACCGTTAATGCTAATAGTTCTAAGCGCAAAGTAAGATTCAACCCTATCTTCGCCCGAAACTAGCGTAAACTCATAAAGGTTGGGTTCTTCAGGGCTCCAAAGCTTCGGTTCTTCAACATCAAGTCTAAAGCTTTCGCCACTAAAAGAATATTCCTTGCCACAGCAAATAATGGTTTTACTTTCTTCGCCACCTAAAACGGTAATATCCACACCGTTAAGGTCGGGTGTTATTTTAATAGATTTAATATATTCATCAGGCACCTGTTCAAGCCAAACTGTCTGCCAAATTCCACTTGTTTGAGTGTACCACATACCACCACGCTTTTGGCATTGTTTTCCGTAAGCAAGTTCGGTATCAAGTCGGTCAATTACCCTTACTTCAACCGTATTTTCGCCCGAAGTAATATATTCGGAAACATCAAATTTAAAAGGTAAGTAACCGCCAATGTGCGTTCCTGTTAGCTTTCCGTTAACAAAGACTGTACATTCGGTATCAACTGCGCCAAAATGAAGAATAGTTTTCTTAAGTGTATCTATATTAAACTTCTTGCTGTAAACTAAAACATCGTTCTTCTTTTTGTTAAACTCAAAACCCGATATATCCGATTCAAGTGAAAAGGGAACTAAAATTTCGCCTTCCTTTAAAACCTTGTTATTTCTTAATATTTTAAGGTTCCATTTTCCGTTTAAACAAATAAAAGAATCTCTTTTAAGGTTGGGTCTTGGGTATTCGCCCCAAGGCATTTCTGCCTTTTCATCTTCAAACGGAGTGTTAAGTCTTTCGAAGCGTGGCTTTTCGGTCTTAAACACAATAAATATAATTGGTAAAAGTGCAATAAGTGCCACAAGTGCTGCTAAAAATATATTTTCGTTTGGTAAAAATGAAGTTGTACCATCGTTGTTTACAACTGTTTCGGCATTTTTAAGCACAGCAGCACCTATCATAGGTCCTACAACACCGGGAATTAACACCTGCGAAAAAATTCTAAGCCCTTGGAACATTCCTGCCTTGTTTTCGGGTGTGTAATCTCTTATCATAGCGCCAAATACTGCCATTCCTGCAAGGTAACCACACATCATAAGAAGCGAACCTATAAAAACAGGGGCAGTGGTTCTGGTTAAGAATAAAACTATATATCCTGCCGAAAGCCACAATAAAGATAATAAAACCGAAAATTTAAAACCTTTTTTATCGTAAACCTTGCCCCAAAAAGCAGTTACTACCGAAGCTAAAATAATGGCAGGCGCCATAATAAATACGTAGTTTGCCATTTGCAAGCTTTTTTCGTAATAGATAATAAGGTATGGCATAAAAATTTGAATAGAAATATTAAAAACAGTAAATGCGCCAAGTAAAATATAAAGAAGTGGGTTACCTTTTATGGTAGAAGGTTTAAAACCATAAAAAATACAATGCAAATAGCCTTCTTTAACGGGTGGCGTCTTGGTGTCTTTAATTAAAAATATTCCAAGAACACCAACAACTAAAACCACAACGCCAATGATTGAAAAAATAACCGACCAACTGCTGCTTTTTTCTAAATCGAAGAACATAAACGAGCCAAACACCACTAAAATTGCAACAAGTGGCATCATAGCGTTAATGCCTTCAACCGAACCACGGTTAGTATCGTCGGTAGAATCTGTTATCCAGGCATTAAAGGCAGCATCGTTTGCGGTAGAGCCAAAAAAGGTCATAACACAGTCAAAAATAATAACAAGCGAAATACCAACCGAAGCAGCCGAAACAGCAGCAGGGAACAGACCTTCTATAATATCTAACCTTAAAAATACAAAACTAAAAATAGAAATACCCCAAAGTATATAGCCGGCACAAATAAATAGTTTTCTTTTACCAATACGGTCGGAAAGTGCGCCCATAAAAACTGTGGTTAGGGTAGCGGCAACGGCAGATGCAGCCACCATTGCCGAAATATCGGCAGCAGAAGCGTTAAACATCTTATATATGAATACGTTGAAATACATATTTTCAACAACCCATGCTACCTGACCTATAAGGCTAAAAAGGGTAATTGCACACCAAAATCTTGCAGATAATTTTGTTTTCATATTCTACCTCCCGTTTTTCTGCCAAAAATAATACCACTTGGAAGTTGTGCTAAAATAATTGCACAGAACATAATGATACAACCCATTCCTTCTTTAAAGGAAAGTCTTTCGTTTAGCAAAACTGCAGCCGATAATACTGCAAAAACCGATTCAAAGCTCATAGTAATAGCTGCAACCGTTGGGTCGGCATACTTTTGCGCCACAACCTGAAGTGTATAGGCAACCCCACTGGAAAAAACACCTGCGTAAACTATGGGGAACCAAGCATCAGCCAAACCCGAAAGGGTAGGTTGTTCAATAATAATTGCAGGCAGTAAAGATAATGCGCCAACCGTTAAAAACTGTATGCTCGAAAGCAGCATTGGGTCGGTATCCTTTACATATTTATCAATAGCCATAATCTGTAAAGCGTAAAATACTGCACATACAAAAACAAGGGTGTCGCCAAGCGAAAAAGCTGCACTACCATTCATGCAAAGCAGGTAAAGACCAACAGTTGCAAGAATAACGGCAATCCACAGGTTTACACCAAGCTTTTTCTTTAAAAACAGGCTAAAAATCGGTACAAAAATAACGTATAAAGTGGTTATAAAACCTGCCTTGCTTACGCTTGTAAAAAGAAGTCCGTACTGCTGTAAAGCAGAAGCAGTTCCAAGAAAAAGACCACAAAAAACGCTTCCCGGAAGGGCTTTTTTCACCTCTTTCCATAGTGTCGAATTGCCCTGAACAGAAGGGTGAAAACGGTTCCTTTTATATATAATAATAGGTAGAAGCACAAGGCCACCAAGCAAAAATCTGGTCGATAAAAATGTAAGTGGACCAACGTAATTCATGCCGTCTGTTTGAGCAACAAATGCACTGCCCCAAATGAAAGCCGTAAGCAGTAAAATCAGTGTTCCTTTAAGGTTTTTATTAGTCATACAGCGTGCAAAGCACCTCCTGAAAATGCCGATAATATATGAAAAAATAATTTAATTTAAATAAAATTTATATATATACTAACATATATCTTGAAAAAAAGAAAGAAAATTGTTATAATATACATAAATTAGAAATCTCGTATTTTGGCTTGGCAACTTTAACAAAAAAGATATATGCTATTTTGTGCATATATTTCACATTCGAAAGTCTTGACAAACTAAAATATGAATGCTATAATGGTGTAAAATATGAGAGGAATATGTCCCTTTCTAATTTCGTGCTTTTCTTGGCACATCAAATTTTTTATTTACATAAGGTCATAAGGAGGAATTTTTTATGAAAAAGTTCATGGCTCTCGCACTTGCTCTCGCTATGATGGTAAGCTGCCTTGTTTTCACAGCTTCTGCTGAAAGCAACGTTGTTGTTGCTCTTCAAGGTCCTGCTACCGTTCAAAATGGCGCAACATTCGAAGTTGACGTTCGCGTAACCGATAAGGGTAACATCGTTGGTGGTGTTCAAGGCGTTATCGACGTTACCGGTGCTACCGTTAAAAACGTTGAAGTTAACGAAGAACTTCAAACTTGGAACAAAACATCCGACAACACTACCATCTATAAGACAGTAGATAACGACATCACATTCGCAGCTCTTAACAGCCTCAAAGAAGATTCTCATGACACTCGTCTTTGGTTCAAAGTTACATATTTAGTAACAGATGCTTCTGCAGTTTCTGTTGAACTTAAGAACGTTAAAGTTTCCGATAAGTCTGCTAACCTCGTAGAAGGCGTTAAAACTTTAAATGTTAACGCTACTGTTGTAGACCCTGTTGCAGATCCTGTTATCACTCTTAACGCAGTTAGTATGCTTATAGAAGAAAATGTTGAAAAGCAGGCTCTTAAGGTTACTGCTAACACATCCTTCCCCAACCCCGAAGAAATCAAAGCTTTCGGCGTTGTTTTCTATCCCACATCTCTTCTCGGTGGTTCCGAACTCACCATCGGTACACAGGGCGCTGCTGTTGCTAGAGTTGACGTAAAAGATATGCCTTTATTCTTCGAATCTGTTCAGGAACACCATTGCTTCGATGCTAAATTAAACTTTGGCTTCTCTACCAAAACTAATGCTCTTAAGTTCCTTGGTACTAAGGTTTCTGCACGCGCATTCTTCATCACTACTGCTGGTGATGTTGTTTACTCTGCTAACAACACTGTTGTAGATAAAGAAGGAAATAAAGTAGACAACAAATACATCAAGTCCGGTGTAGCTAAAAAAGCTGTTCTTAACATCATTTGCGACAATGGCGATGCTATCGAAAATCCTGTAAACAACGACAAGGCTGATTACATCAAAGCTAGAAAAGCTCTTAATATTTCTAATGAAAACGCAGATTGGGAAGCAAATCGTGAATTTGTTCTCAAATACGTAGTTGCTAACCACAAATAAGAAAGGGGTTGAACTTATAATGAAAAAAGCATATATTCAGCCCGAGGCAGAAATTTTATCCCTTGCATCTTTAGATGATTTCCTTGCTGCATCCACAAGCAGTGACGCTGGCGATGAATTCATCGGCGATCAGGACTGGGAAGACGATTATGTTTAAAAAAATATTAGCATTACTTCTTGCTTTATTACTTGTATTCTCTTTTGCAGCATGCAAAAAAGATAATGCCGATGGTACTTCTTCTGTTGTAACAGACGATAACCCAACCCAAGACTACGATAACGGTGAATGGGACGAAGGAGAAGATTTAACTTCTTCCGAAAGAGAAGAACTCGAAGATCTTTGGAATGATATTACAACTAACGGAAGTACTGAAGTTACAACTGGTGAATCTTCCAATACATCATCCACAGGTTCCGACGATACTTCTTCTACAGGCACAAGTTCTAGCGACACAAGCTCTAATGATGCAAGTTCCGATGTAAGCAGTAGTGCAACTAGCAGTACATCTTCCGAATTATCTGGCGAAGTAGTTCAAGGTAATTCACCTGGTATTTACTAAAATATTAATTTATGACCTTTTAGAAAACCTCGAATTTTTCGGGGTTTTCTTGTTTTTAAAAAATATGTTGAAATTACCTTATAAATGGTTTATAATAAGTTTGTAATATTTGTTAAGGAGAACAACATAATATGAAAAAAGTTTATGTTCAACCACAAGCCGAAATTATCGCTTTAAACTCACTTGAAGACTTTTTAACAACCTCGTTCGATAACGAAATGGAAAACTCCAAAGGCGAAGTTGCTCCTGGTAATTCACCCGGAATATACTAAACAAAAAACTCCGAAAATTTCGGAGTTTTTTCTTTTATAAAAACACTTTTTACTATTGCAAACAAAAGTGTAATGGGTTATAATATGTTTATACTTTTTTCAAGGAGCTGTTATGATTACCGCAGGATTCGATAACGAAAAATATTTAAAATTACAGTCAGAGCATATCCGTGAACGTATTTCTAAATTTGGCGGAAAGCTCTATCTAGAATTTGGTGGAAAATTGTACGACGATTTTCACGCCTCTAGAGTTTTGCCCGGTTTTAAGCCCGACAGTAAGCTTCAAATGCTTCTTCAAATGAAGGAACAGGTAGAAATTGTAATTGTAATTAATTCAGCTCATATCGAAAAAAATAAACTCCGTGGCGACCTTGGTATCACTTACGATATGGATACCGTTCGCCTTATTGATATTTTCCGTTCAATAGGCCTTTACGTTGGCAGTGTTGTTATGACCTGTTATTCCGGTCAACCCCAAGCAAAAGCCTTTAAAACAAGGCTCGAAAGTCTTGGCGTAAAGGTGTACAAGCACTATTCTATCGACGGTTATCCTTCTAATATCAGCAAGGTTGTAAGCGACGAAGGCTACGGTAAAAACGAATATATTGAAACAACAAAAGAACTTGTTGTAATTACAGCGCCCGGTCCCGGTAGTGGTAAAATGGCAACCTGCCTTTCACAGCTTTATCACGAACATAAAAGGGGAGTTGCAGCAGGCTACGCTAAGTTCGAAACCTTCCCAATTTGGAACTTACCACTTAGCCACCCTGTTAACCTTGCTTACGAAGCAGCTACTGCCGACCTTAACGATGTTAATATGATAGACCCCTTCCATCTTGAAGCTTATGGCGAAACAACCGTAAACTATAACCGAGATGTAGAAATTTTCCCCGTTGTAACTGCAATGATGGAAACTATCTATGGCAAATGTCCCTATAAATCTCCAACAGATATGGGCGTTAATATGGCAGGCAACTGCATTTTCGATAACGACGCTGTACGTAAAGCTGCCTGCGACGAAATCATTCGTCGTTATTATACAGGTCTTTGCGATAATAAAAACGGCAAGGTTAACGACGATACAATTTATAAGCTTGAACTTTTAATGAAAAAAGCAGGCGTAAAGGTTAACGACCGTAAGGTAATTACCCCTGCATTAGAAAAGGCAGAACAAACAGGTCTTCCTGCAGCTTCTATGGAGTTACCCGATGGCAGAATTGTAACCGGCAAAACATCCGACCTTTTAGGTTCATCTTCTGCACTTCTTTTAAACGCTTTAAAAGCGCTTGCAGGCTTGCCCGATGAACTTCACTTAATCTCACCCGAAACAATTCAACCTATCAGACACCTTAAGGTAGACCACCTTGGTAACCGTAACCCAAGACTTCATACAGACGAAGTTTTAATTGCTTTATCAATTTGCGCCACCACTAACGACGATGCCGAAAAAGCTATGGAACAGCTTGGTAACCTTCGTGGTTGCGAAGTTCATTCAACCGTTATGCTTTCTCAAATCGACGAAAAGATCTTCAAGCGTCTTGGTGTAAACCTAACCTGCGAACCCAACTTTAAAAAGTCCAGCGAAAACCGTATAATTAAATAAAAAAAGTCCGTACCTTTAGCCAGAGGTGGCTAAGGACAGTCGGGGTATGTAGATACGGTGTAGCCGATTAAGGCTACGCCGTATTTCTCTTTTACGCCACTCTTGGCGGATTCTTGCGGATTTCTTCATAAGTCTCAAGAATTGTCTTCCCATCA
>JAFOFE010000105.1 GCA_017387475.1 Clostridia bacterium
AGTGATTTACCAATGTCAACACTTTTTTTCAAAAAAATTGAAAAAATTTTTCATTTGTATATTTAGGCAAAAAAGCTGAATATTTTCGATATGTTTTGACAATAATAACCAACTATTTTAGGCACTCATATATATACGTAGTCTTTCAAGCGCTTTTTTCTCTTTTCTTGATACCTGAACTTGAGAAATGCCTAAAAGTTCTGCAGTTTGTGTTTGTGTCTTTTCGTGGAAGTACCTAAGCTTTATTATATCCTGTTCTTCCCTATCTAAACGAGCAACAGCATCATCTATAAGAATACGGGAACAGATTTCGTTTTCGTGGCTATCTACCGGAAGTTCAAGTTCGTTTGTTCCATCTTCGTTTTCATAAGTTAATGACAATACTTGTCTTGACGCATCTAGTGCTTCAACTATTTCTTCGGGTGTAACCGATAGCCTTTGAGCTAGTACGGTTACTGTTGGTTCTTCCCCAATTTTTTCGGCATATTCTTTTTCTCGCTGAACCTTTAAGGAAAGTTCTTTTATTGAACGAGAAACTTTAACCGAACCCGTGTCGCGAAAAAGTCTTTTTATTTCACCTATTATATTAGGCACGGCATAGGTTGAAAAACATAGTCCCCTTGAACTATCAAACCCGTCAGCTGCTTTTAGCAGTCCTATACAACCCACCTGAAAGATGTCTTCGTATTCAATGCCTCTACCAACGAATCTTTTGCAGCAAGAATGAACAAGCCTTACGTTTGTTTCTATTAACTGATTTCTATCTTGCATCATCTTTACAACTAATTTTCTTCTTCATTGTTACGGTTGTACCTTTACCACATTTTGAAGTTACACGAACAGTATCCATCATACTTTCCATTACAGCAAAGCCAAGACCTGCGCGTTCTTCGCCACCTGTTGTAAAGAGTGGTTGTCTTGCTTTGTCTACATCTTCAATTCCACACCCTTTATCGCGTATTTTAATTTTTAGTACATTGCCCTTTAAAATTTCGCAGGATATGTATATATCGCCTATACTATTTGGATAAGCGTGAACATTACAGTTAGTAACTGCTTCTGACACTGATGTTTTAATATCGGATATTTCTTCGAGTGTCGGATCAAGCACGGTTGCAAATGCTGCAACGGTTACCCTTGCAAAAGATTCGTTGCAAGATCTTGATGGTATTTTTAATGTAAATTTATTTGTATCCATTAACTTATGCTCCTTTTTCAATTTCAGCAAGACGTTCCATACCTGCCAACTTCATAATTTTATAAATGTTATCGTTAAGGTTAATAAGGCTTAACTTTGCGCCATTCTTTTTAAGATTTTTATACCTACCCATTACAAGACCAATACCAGAACTATCCATAAAGGTAATTTCACCAAAATCGAGTATTAAAAGTGATGGCATATAGTAATCTATTGCTTTGTCGATTTCTTCCCTTATTCCTTTTGCTAAATGGTGGTCGAGTTCACCCGTAAGATACACGGTGAGAACTTCGCCCGTACTATTTATTCGCATATTTATACCTCCAAAAATAAAAACCAGCCTTTATAAAAGTATAAAGGCTGGTACAAATGAAATTTGTTATATTCTGTTGTCGAAATTATGAATTATATTAGAAATATTTTGAAATTAGTTGCTCTCTAATGGCGCCTGCAAGATAAAGCGAACCGAAAACAAAAACGGGTTCGGTACCATTAGACTTAAAGAACGCTAATTCTATTGCTTTACTGTAGTCATCTGCAACGCAGACATCGTTACAGTACTGATTACAAAGTGAAGCTAATTCTTCTGCCGAAATGGTACGTGGGTTTTCCTTAACTGTTACGGTAATTACGTTTTTGCAGTATTTTAATACGTGTGCTAAAAAGCCGTCGCAATTTTTATCTTTCATCATACCAACAACTGCAGTAATTTTTCCGCTGTATTTTTCCATAAAAGCAGAAATTGCTTCGGCACCGTTTGGATTATGCGCTCCGTCTAAAAATACAAGTGGGTTTTCACTTATTAATTCCATACGTGCAGGAATTTGCGCATTTTTAATTCCTGTTACAATGTCGGCTTGCGAAACCTTAAGTCCTGCAGCATTAACAGCTTCGATTGCAGTAATTGCATTGTACACCTGATGCTGACCGATAAGCTTTGTGCTATATTCTGCACCATTATATATAAAGCTGTTTCCCTTAATGCCTGATGAAACGATTTCTAAATTATTAAGATTAGGAACAACCGTATGTGCATTATGTTCTACAATAACATTTAATGCAGCCGGTTCTTGCAAAGGATAAGAAACGGTTGGCGCATTATCTTTAATGATGCCACATTTTTCGGCAGTAATTTGTTCTATTGTATCTCCCAAAATGGCAGTGTGGTCATAATCTATTTTCATAATCACACTGCAAAGTGGTGCTTTTATAATATTGGTTGCGTCGAATCTGCCACCAAGTCCTACTTCTAGAATAACTATATCGCAGTTTTCTTCTAAAAACCAAAGCATAGCAAGTGCTGTAATGAATTCAAATTCAGTAACAACAACGCCTGTATCTTTAACGCGTTTTGTAAGGCGCGCGAGTGTATCTTGTGGAATATACTCGCCACCGATTTGCATTCTTTCACGGAAGTCAACAATATAAGGCGAAGTGTAAAGACCTGTTTTATAGCCTGCTTGTTTATAGACACTTGAAAGCATTGTACAGGTTGAGCCCTTGCCGTTTGTGCCAGCCACATGTATAAACTTAAGTTTATTTTGTGGGTTGCCAAGTTTTTCTAAAAGTTCGGATATACGTTCCAGTCCCGGTTGCGAACCGAAGACGAGTAAGGAATGTATATAACTTAACGCTTCTTCATAATTCATATTTCTCACCAAAAGGTAAACCGTATGCCAAAAGACATACGGTTTAATTATTAAATTTGCGCTTTAATTTTTGCGATGCTTTCTTCGAGCAAGGAAATTCTGTCTAATGTTTTTGCTAAAAGTTCACGCTGTTGGTTAACAACTGCTTCGGGAGCTTTTGCAACAAAGCCGGGATTGTTAAGTTTTCCTTCGTAGAAAGCTTTATCTTTATTTGCAGCTTCGAGTTCTTTATTTAAACGTTCAAGTTCTGCAGTGAAGTCTACAAGTTCGTTTAAAGGAATATAAACCTTTGCGCTATCGGTAATAACCATAACTGCATCGGGCATATCGAAACTGTTTGCTACTTCAACGGAACTTCCCGAAGCTAGACGGCTGATAAATGCAGCACCGTCTTCGAAAATTTCTTTAGATTCACAAGCGATACAAATTTTAGCCTTCTTTGAAGGTGGTACATTCATTTCGCTTCTGCGATTACGAATTGCACGAATAACTGCAATTACCTTTTCGAAATTTTCTGCATCGGTTTCGAAGTTGAGTTCTTCTTTATACTCGGGCCACTTGGAAATCATAATAGACTCACCACTGTGTGGTAAAGACTGCCAAATTTCTTCTGTGATGAAGGGCATAAAGGGATGTAGAAGTTTAAGAACACCGGAGAATACATAAACAAGAACGCTTCTTGCTGTATTAGCTGCAGTTTCATCTTCGCCATTAAGACGAGATTTACAAAGTTCAATATACCAATCGCAGAAGATATCCCAAATAAAGTCGTAAAGTTTTGCAACGGCAAGACCGAGTTCATACTTATCGAGGTTATCGGTAACATCTTTAACAAGTTGATTATATTTAGAAAGTATCCACTTATCTTCAAGTGCAATATCTTCGGGAATGGGCATTTCTTCGTCTGACTTTAAGTTCATAAGAAGGAAACGAGCTGCATTCCAAATTTTGTTTGCGAAGTTACGGCTTGCTTCTACCCTTTCAGGTGAATAGCGCATATCGTTACCGGGTGTATTACCTGTTGCAAGTGTGAAACGAAGTGCGTCTGCGCCGTATTTTTCGATTTCAACAAGTGGGTCGATACCGTTGCCTAAAGACTTAGACATTTTAAGACCGTTAGCATCGCGAACGATTCCGTGGAAAAGAACGGTGTTGAACGGCACAGTATCGGTATATTCAAGACCGGAGAAGATCATACGAGCAACCCAGAAAAAGATAATGTCGTATCCTGTTACGAGTGTGCTTGTAGGATAGAAGTATTTAAGGTCGATATTTTCTTCGGGCCAACCAAGTGTTGAGAAGGGCCAAAGAGCAGATGAGAACCAGGTGTCGAGAGTATCTTCATCTTGGAAGATGTTTTCGCTGCCACATTTAGTACACTTGTCGGGATTGGTACGAGAAACAATAATTTCGCCACAATCTTTACAGTACCAAGCAGGAATTCTGTGTCCCCACCAAAGCTGACGAGAAATACACCAGTCCTTGATGTTTTCCATCCAATTGAAATAGGTTTTTTCAAGACGAGCAGGTATAAACTTAATGTCGCCATCTTTAACAGCGTTTAACGCAGGCTCTGCAAGAGGACCCATTTTTACGAACCACTGTTTAGAAATGCGTGGTTCAACAACGCTGTTACAACGGTAACAAGAACCAACATTGTGCTTTAATGGTTCAATTTTTTCAAGGAAGCCACCTTCTTGAAGATCTGCCACGATTGCCTTTCTGGCTTCGTAGCGTTCCATGCCTTCGTACTTGCCGCCAAGTTCGTTGATTTTAGCATCGTCTGTCATAACGTTTATAACAGGAAGATTATGACGAAGACCAACTTCGAAGTCGTTGGGGTCGTGTGCAGGTGTGATTTTAACAACACCTGTACCGAAGTCCATTTCAACATAAGAGTCGGCTACAATTGGAATTTCACGACCAACTAAAGGAAGTATTACAGTTTTACCAACAAGGTGCTTATATCTTTCATCGTCGGGATGAACAGCAACAGCAGTATCGCCAAGTAAGGTTTCGGGACGAGTAGTTGCAAGTTGAAGATATTCGTCACTATCCTTAACGGGATAACGAAGATGCCAAAAGCTACCTTCAGATTCGTTATAAACTACTTCTGCATCGGAAATAGATGTTAAACAGTTAGGACACCAGTTGATTATGCGTTCGCCACGATAGATAAGTTCTTTTTGATAAAGACGAACGAACACTTCGCGAACTGCATTGGAACAACCTTCATCTAATGTGAAGCGTTCACGTTGCCAGTCGCAAGAAGCGCCGAGTTTTTTAAGCTGGCTTATAATTCTTCCACCGTACTGTTCTTTCCAAGCCCATGCACGTTCTAAAAACTTTTCACGGCCAAGGTCTTCTTTAGAAAGACCTTCTGCTTTCATTGCTTCTACGATTTTAGCTTCGGTAGCAATTGAAGCGTGGTCTGTACCGGGAAGCCATAAAGCTGAAAAGCCCTGCATTCTTTTATAACGGATAAGAATATCCTGAAGAGTGTTATCAAGGGCATGTCCCATATGGAGCTGTCCTGTGATGTTTGGTGGTGGTATTACAATAGTGTAAGGTTCTTTATTGGCATCTACCTCGGCATGAAAATAGTTGGAATCGAGCCAGAATTTATAAATTCGGTCTTCAACTTCGCCGGGGTCATAGGTTTTTGCTAATTCTTCAGCCAAAACAATCCCTCCAAAAATAAATAATTAACAGTCAATATGATATATCAAAAAATGTTGTTTGTCAAATAATTCCTTGTAATATTGTTTCACAAACAGGGTATATTATTTTTGTCGACAAAGAAAACTAGCGTTTGCATTAAGTCGACAGCCGCTTAAATTCAACCGAGTTTAAGCGGCTTGTATTTTTAAAATGTCATTTGTTCGACGTCTTCGTCTTTTTTAACGTTACCTGCCGCAGGAAGATTTTTAGGTCTGTAACGGTGTGGTTTATCAAGACTTCCCTCTACATATTTTTCTACCGAGAAAATTCTTTGACCACGCTTTTGGGTCATTACAGCGATACCACCATTGTCTTTAGCAGCTTTTTCGGAAAGTGCTGTGGTATTTATTAACATCATTCTTCCGTTAGTTGAAGTTAAAAGCAGGTCGCATTCTTGTTCGCAATAGATTGCTGTGTGAAGTGTGAACTTATTACAATAAGCATTAATAAGCTTTTTGCGATTGGTTTTTGTAGCGTAAGAAGACATTGGAACTCTGGCTACCCTACCGTTATCGAAAACGAAGACCATAAAGCCTGTGTATTTTTGTACAACAGCCATATAGATAGCATTTTCAGCTTCGTCGAAGCCTAGCTTGGCGGGAATAAATTCGCCAAGTATGCTGGCCTTACCATCGGTAAAATCAGTAGCTTTAGATTTGTAAACCTGATGAGCGCTTGAGAAGAAAAGTATATCGGACGCGTTTGTAGTATCAACGGTTTGTACTATTTCGTCGCCTTCCTTAAGCTTTTGCTCGCCACTCATTCTAAGGTTAGGTGTAGGAATCTTTTTAAAATAGCCATCTCTTGTAAAGAAGAGCGTTACAGGTGAATCATCTACAATTTCTTCTTCACCATCGTCTGAAGAAGCGTCTTGCTCGATAACGGTTGTTTTTCTTTCCATGCCGTATTTATCGGCAACAGCACTTAGCTCTTTAACAATGATGTTTTGAATTTTGCGCTTTGAATTTAAGATTTCTTCCATTTCGGCAACCTGTTTTTCAAGGTTTTCGACATCTTCAAGGCGCTTTAAGATGTATTGACGGTTTAAATGACGAAGTTTAATTTCGGCAACATATTCAGCCTGAACTTCATCTATTCCAAAGCCTATCATAAGGTTTGGTACAACTTCCTTTTCTTCTTCGGTTTCACGGACAATTTTAATTGCCTTATCGATATCTAGAAGAATTTTAGAAAGACCTTTTAAAAGGTGTAACTTTTCTTTAGCTTTGTTAAGGTTATAGAAAACACGATTCTTTACACATTCGGTACGGAATGCAACCCATTCTTCGATAATTTCTTTAACGCCCATAACTCTTGGCGAATTAGCGATAAGAATATTGAAGTTGCAACCGAAAGAATCTTCAAGTGTTGTCATTTTAAAAAGCTTTTTCATAAGCTTTTCGGGGTCCATACCACGCTTTAGGTCGATTGTGATTTTAAGACCGTTTAAGTCTGTTTCATCACGAATGTCGTTGATTTCGGTAACCTTTTTAAGTTTTACAAGGTCAATTACACGTTCAATTATTTGTTCGGTAGTTGTGGTTGGTGGAATAGAACTAATGTCTATACAGTTTTGAGATTTATCGTAGGTGTAGGTACCTCTTACCTTGAAACTTCCCCTACCTGTTTTATAAATTTCTTCCATTGCAGCACGGTTGTATAAAAGCTGACCACCTGCAGGAAAGTCGGGTGCGATTAAGGTGTCTGCCACATTAATATCGTTATCTTTAATGTAGGCAATTGTTGTTTCGCAGACTTCTTTAAGGTTAAAGGGGCAAATATTACTTGCCATACCGGCAGCAATACCCATATTAGCGTTAACAAGCACCGATGGGAAGGTTACGGGAAAGAGTGTTGGTTCTTTCATTGTGGCGTCGTAATTGTCTACGAATTCCACAGTTTCCTTATCTATATCGGCAAACAGTTCTGCTGCAATTGGTGCAAGCTTTGCTTCGGTATAACGGGATGCAGCGTAAGCCATATCTCTTGAATAAGCTTTACCGAACGAACCTTTAGAACGCACGTATGGATGTAAAAGCGCTTCGTTACCTTCGGACAAACGCACCATTGTTTCGTAAATGGCAGCGTCGCCGTGTGGGTTTAACTGCATTGTTCTACCCACAATGTTTGCAGATTTAATGGTTGAACCATTTAAAAGCCCCATAAGGTACATTGTGTAAAGCAATTTTCTGTGAGAAGGCTTAAAGCCATCTATTTCAGGAATAGCACGAGAAATAATTATGCTCATTGCATAGGGCATAAAGTTTGTTCGTAGAGTTTCGGTTATTTCCTGATCTACCACAGTACCTGCGCCTGCAATGTAAGCGTTAGGCTTTGCACGCTCGGTTACTGTTTCTGTTTTTTTCTTTCTTGGAGCCATGTTTTCCTCCGTTAAAATGGGTTTAAATTAGCTAACGTCTACATCGTCGATATAAAGATATCCGTTTTCGGCGATGTATTCTTTTCTTCCCTGTAAGTCGTCGCCAAGAAGCATATCGAACATAATTGCTGTTTGTTCGGCATCTTCGGGAAGCACCCTGATAAGACGACGGGTGTCGGGATTCATTGTGGTTAAGTTCATCATATCGGGTTGGTTTTCACCAAGTCCCTTTGAACGTTGAATGGTGTACTTTTGGCCTTCAATCATTTTTAAGATTTCAGCCTTTTCTTGTTCATCGTATGCGAAGTAAGGCTTTTCTTTAGTGTTTATTTCATAAAGTGGTGTTTCTGCAATAAACACCTTGCCTTCGCTGATTAGGGTTGGCATTAAACGATAAATCATAGTTAAGATAAGTGTTCTGATATGGAAGCCATCGACGTCGGCATCGGTACAGATTATTATCTTATTCCAACGAAGATTATCTAGGTTGAATGTTGAAAGGTCTTTATTAGCCTTTGACTTAACTTCAACGCCACAACCAAGCACCTTAATTAAATCGGTAATGATTTCGCTTTTGAATATTTTATCGTATTCAGATTTAAGGCAGTTTAGTATTTTACCACGAACAGGCATAATTGCTTGGAACTGCGCATCACGAGCAAGCTTACAAGAACCTAAAGCCGAATCACCCTCAACTATGAAAACTTCACGTTCGGACGTATCTTTGCTACGGCAGTCTACAAACTTTTGAACTCTGTTTGCCATATCGCTACCGGAAGTTTGAAGAGTTTTCTTAATATTTATACGCTCTTTTTCGCTTCTTTCACGGCTGCGCTTGTTAATAAGCACCTGATCGACAATTTTGTCGGCTTCGGCTTTATTTTCAATAAAATAGATTTCAAGCTGATGCTTGAAGAAATCTGTCATTGCTTCTTGTATGAATTTATTGGTTATAGACTTTTTAGTTTGGTTTTCATACGAAGTAAGGGTTGAGAAAGAAGATACAACCAAAGCAAGACATTCTTCAACATCTTGGAATGTTATTTTACTTTCGTTTTTAGAGTATTTGTTTTGTTGTTTAATATAAGCGTCTAGCTGATAGGTAAAAGCGTTACGAACAGCCTTTTCGGGCGCACCACCGTGTTCTAGCCAGCTTGAGTTGTGATAATACTCTTTAAGCTGTTTACGGTTAGAGAAGCAAAGTGCTGCATTGATTTTAACCTTATATTCAGGTTTATCATCACGGTCGCGACCCTTGCGTTCGGTATTCCAGGTTTGAATAGTTGATAATGCTTCTTCGCCAACAATTTCTTCGATGTAGTCTGTTATACCGTTTTTATAGCAAATTTCTTTTTCAATAAAACGGTTGCCCTGCTGTTCACGGAAGATGAACAAAAGACCACTGTTAACTACAGCTTGGCGTTTAAGTGTATCTATAAAGTATTCGCTTGAAACATCAATATCGGTAAATACATCGAGATCGGGCTTCCATTTGGTTTTAGTTCCGGTATCTTTACCCGAATATTCTTCCTTATGAAGACCACCAACATTTCTACCCTTTTCGAAATGAAGTGTGTATTTATAACCGTCACGCTTAATTTCTACATCCATATATTCACTAGCGAACTGTGTAGATGCAAGACCAAGTCCGTTAAGACCAATGGAATATTCGTAATCGCCACCACTGTTGGTATTGTACTTACTACCTGCATACAAAGTTTCGTAAAGTAGGATATAGTTATACTGTTGTTCTTTATTGTTGAAATCAACAGGGGCGCCACGGCCGAAATCTTGCACCTCTATTGCGCCGTCGGAAAACTTGGTTACAATTATTTTCTTACCGTAGCCTTCACGAGCTTCGTCGATAGAGTTTGAAATAATTTCAAAAATAGAATGTTCGCAACCATCAAGACCATCTGAACCGAAAATTACGGCAGGACGAAGTCTTACCTGGTCGGGACCTTTTAATTGAGTTATACTGTCGTTTCCGTATTCTTTAACTGTTTTAGCCACCGACAACTCTCCTTGTACATAATTAAGTGTATTATACACCATATATAGTAGTTTAGTCAAGGCTATATAACAAAAAACAGTATTTTAAACAATAAAAAACCACCGTTTGTACGGTGGTTTTAATTATTTAATTAGTTTAGGTCTAAATAGTAGCCAGGATTGGTTGTGCCACCATTAACAATTACTTCGAAATGAAGGTGTGGACCTGTTGAACGACCGGTGTTACCGGATAATGCGATAAGCTGACCTGCAGAAACCTGCTGACCAACAGATACAGTATTACACTTGTTATGAGCGTAGCGTGTTTTAAGGCCGTTACCGTGATTAATAACAACGTAATAGCCATAATCGGAATCGTAATCGGCTTCTTCTACAACACCTGCTTTAACAGCAACAATGCTTGTACCAACAGGAACACCAATATCTACGCCTGCGTGACGTTTGCCACCACTTCTTAATTCGCCGTAAGGACCTGTAATAACACCCTTAACAGCAAGTGGCCATACAAAACCTGCTGAAGATGCGTTTTGTGGTGTAGTGGTAACGAAAACGTCTTTAGTGCCTACAACAACAACTTCGGTAACAGGAGCTGTAACAACTACGGTTGAAATAACAGGATCGGAAACAGCAACACCATTTAAATAGGTAACTTCTTCTACCCTTTTGTTTGAACCGTTTACACCGGCAGTAACTACCTTTTCGTAGCCTGCTTGTTTGGTGGAATCTTTTTGAGCAACTGTTTCGTATTTAACTGTGTAAGTAGTATTTTTAATTGCAACAGTTTGTACATCTAATGTTGCAAAGGCCATGTTAATATCTTCGGTTTTAGAAAGATTTTTAACGTCGAAGTAAGTAGCTTTTGCAGAAACAGGTACTGTGAAAGTACTTGTGCAAGTAGCACCTTCAATATCGAAAGCAGTAAGTCTGCTGTTTTTAGCTGTTTCGTAAACATCTAAACTAGATACATAACCAACAACATTGCCGTCTACCACAACTTCAAAGCCATTGCAGATAGCAGGGTTGTTTTCGAGAAGTAATTTGCTTGTTTCTTCTACATTATTAGTAGTACCATTAATAGAAATTACTGAATCAACTTCAATACCGGAAAAATCTACATCTTTGCCGGAAACATAAGTTTTTGCAAGCGCAACAGCTTGGCTATATACTTCTTGGCTGGCAACGTTAGCAAACACGTTGCCGTTATATATTAAATTATAGGTAAGCTTTACACCAGATGAGAAAACAGAAACTAAAATAAGAATTACAGAAATAGCTGAAAAAGCAATTAACTTGTAAAGTCTGTTTGCAGTTTTGATTTTCTCAACAAAAGAGATAACCGCTTCCTTAATAAGTATCATTCCTTCCAAAAAAGTTACAAGCTTGTAATCAAGCACCTTACTTATTATATATAAAAGTTACAACTTTGCAACCTTTTTGGAATGTTTGTAACCTTTTTTAGATAAAATAAACAACCAACGCGTTGCCGCATTGGTTGTTTTCACTAAAATAATGTCATTTGATTGGTTTCAGGCAACTCATCGAAGACACCCATATCTGAAAGATTTTGAATTATTGTCTTTGAAACGCCTGCTTCGGCCTGAAATTCTTGTTTAGATAAGAAATTACCCGACTGCGCTGCTTCATATAGCGATTCGGCAGCCTTTTCGCCTACCCCACCTAAAGCGCCGAAAGGCAAACGCATTTTGCCGTCTTCGACCAAGAATTTTTTAGCGTGAGATTTATGCAAATTAATAGGTAATACTTCAAGACCTCTTTCGAACATTTCATTAAATATAAGCATATTTTCATAAACGTCGAGTTCTTTTTTAGTTGCTTCGTTGCCTTTAAGCTTAATATTTCTAATATAAGCCTTAACTGCATCTTTACCCTTTAGAATGGTAGGTACATCTACATCTTCAGGACGAGCAGTAAAGTAAGCACAATAGAATTCTATTGGTCTATATACCTTGTACCAACCAACTCTAATAGCAGCAGTAACGTATGCTGCAGCGTGCGCTTTGGGGAACATGTACTTAATTTTACCACAGGACTGAATATACCATTCGGGCACATTAACAGCACGCATATCATCTTCCATTTCTGCCCAAGCTTCTTTTGGAACAGCACCCTTTGCAACAAGTCCTTTACGAACCGTTTCGGTAATTTTGAAGGCTCTGCTTTCATCCATACCCTGATGTATAAGGTAAACCATGATATTATCACGGGTTCCTATAACTTCGGAAATGGTACAAATGCCTTTATCGATAAGGTCTTTTGCGTTACCAAGGTAAACGTCGGTACCGTGAGAAAGTCCTGAAATTTGTAAAAGGTCGGAAAAGTTCTTCGGTTTACAGTCACGAAGCATTCCACGTACAAACGATGTGCCAAATTCGGGAATACAATAGGTTCCTGTTGGCGAGTCGATAGCTTCGGGGGTTACGCCTAAAGCTTCGGTTGAACTAAACAGACTATACACCTTGGGATCACTCATAGAAACCTTACCTACAGGTATGCCTGAATATTCTTCAAGGTACTTATAAGTTGTAGGAATAACGTGTCCAAGTTCGTCAAGCTTAAGAATTGTATCGTGAATTGAATGGAAGTCGAAGTGGGTTGTAACAACATCTGACTTAACGTCATCTGCAGGGTGTTGAACGGGACAAAAATCGTAAATAGTTTTGTCTTTTGGAACAACTATCATACCTGCTGGGTGTTGACCTGTTGTTTGCTTAATTTGCGCCTTTTCTACCTTGCCTGCAAGTCTTGAAAGCTCTGCATGGCTTAATATAAGATTTTTCTTTTCGGCATAAGCTTTAGAAAAACCAAAGGCCGTTTTTTCTGCCACGGTAGAAATTGTACCTGCTTTAAATACGTTTTCGCTACCAAAAAGTGTTTCAGTATACTTTTGGACCTGTGTTTGAAACTCATCGGAGAAGTTAAGGTCTATATCGGGCACCTTATCGCCCTTAAAGCCAAGGAATGTTTCAAACGGTATATCGTGGCCGTCCCTGTGTAAAGGTTCACCACAATTTGGACAGTTCTTTTCGGGTAGATCGAAGCCAGAGCCTACGCTACCATCGGTAAAGAATTCACTATAGCAACATTTAGGGCAAACGTAGTGTGGCGCTAACGGGTTAACTTCGGATATACCTGCCATTGTTGCAACGAATGACGAGCCAACCGAACCACGCGAGCCTACAAGATAACCGTTTTCTTCACTAAATGCAACAAGCTTTTGCGCCGAAATATACATTATAGAAAAGCCGTTGCTAATAATTGCATTAAGTTCTTTATCTAATCTTTTTTCAACTATTTCGGGCAGATTTTCGCCATAGGTTGCATGCGCTCTATCCCAACAAAGTTGTCTTAAAAGGTCGTCGGAACCTTCGATAACAGGTGGATAACTTCCTTCGGGAACAGGAATAACATCGCCACTTACCATATCGGCAATTTTATTTGGGTTGTCTATGACAAATTCTTTTGCGCGTTCACCGAAGTAATCGAAATCCGAAAGCATTTCTTCGGTTGATTTAAAATATAGTGGTGGCTGATTATCGAAATCGTCGTAGTCTTGGCCAGCCATAAGAATTTTACGAATAATTACATCTTCTTTTTTGAGGAAGTGTACGTCTCCCGTAGCTACAACAGGTTTAGAAAGCTTGTCTGCAATTTCTACTACCTTACGGTTGAAATCTTTAATAACTTCAAAGCTTGTAACGTGTCTAAACTTATTGGGAATGGTTTCCCCTGTTTTCTTGTTAACCTTATCGGGATTTTTAGACTCACGAACCATAAATTCATTATTGCCTAGTGGCTGAATTTCCAGGTAATCGTAATAGCTTGCAATTTCTAAAAGTTCTTCATCGGATGCACCGTTAATTATGGCTTTGTAAAGCTCGCCTTGTTCGCACGCCGTTCCGACTATTAACCCTTCCCTATGCTTATTAAGTTCTGTTTTTGTTGTTATTGGTCTTTTAAAGAAATTATCGATATGTGCAGTTGAAACTAACTGATAAAGGTTTTTAAGACCAACTAAATCTTTAACTAAAATTATTTGGTGGTATGTTTTGCCCTGCTTATAAAGGGTTGCAAAATCGGTTCCGTCTTTATGGTCGTTTACAAAATATGCTTCAACGCCGTAAATAACCTTAAAATCTCCACCACTTTTTCTTATATCCTTAACGGCTTTTGCAGCAGCAGGATAGGCTTGTACAACACCGTGGTCGGTAATTGCAACGGCTTTATGTCCCCAATTATAAGCTTGTTTAATTATATCTCCTGCAGAAGACACGGCATCTTTGGCGGACATATTGGTATGACAATGAAGTTCTACACGTTTAGGACCATCGTAATTATCTTTTTCGGTATATTTTTCAAGCACAGCAATAGATTTTGGTTTTACAATATGTTCTTTTTTATATGTATCGAACTCATAACTACCGTTAACCAAAATGAAGTTGCCGTTTTTAATGCCTTTGAGTTTGTCCATATTTTTAGGGTCGACAAACATACTTGCTGTAAGCGAGTTAGTATAGTCGCTAAAAGAAAACTCAACTATATTTGAAGGACCACGTTTAGTGTTTATTGTACGCAGTTCATAACCGAAAACTTCGCCCCAACAGTTAATTGTGGTATCGTCTTCGGTAATATCTATCATTTGTTTTGTTTTTGTATCGAGTGTTCTGCCCCAAATAAGTTGTGCGCTTTCGAGATACACGGGCAAACCGTCTGCCGGCTTGTAGTCGTACACCTTTTTAGGTGCTTCGGGCATAGCAGGTTCTGGTGCTGCTGTTGGCGCAGAAGCATTTTGTCTTGGTGGTGCGCTTTCTTCAATAGGTGGTGGTAACATTTCTGCATTTTCGGTAACGCCTGTGAATTCTACATCTACTTCTAAATCGAATTTCATTTGAACGATATTAGCAAATTGTTTAGCAAAATCTAAATCGGTAATAACGTCTAGTCCACCAAATTTAAGGTCTATTGTAACCTTGTTATTATTTAAAGAGAATTCTGCCTTATTGAAATATCCGTTAAGCATTGCCGATTTGCGACGAAGCTGTAATGCAATATCTTTGCAAGCTTCGGTGCAGAAACATTCGGGCGCAAAAGCAACATTAAGGTCCAACTGCTTTAAAGATAATTCCTTCATTATTCTTTGTTTTACAGCGAAACAGGTTGCATCGGGAATATATGAATTGCTATTTAAAACAACCTTAAGGCTTCTTCTGTTAATGTCTAAATCGCAGCAAGAAACCAAGGCGCTATCAATTGATGCGTCTTTAACTGCTAAACCTATTCCTTCACCGAAAATATCTTTAAATGTATGTTGCATTTTACTCTCCGTATTTTAGTATTTCTTCGTATAAAGCGTCGAGCAGATTTTCTTCGGGTACCTTACGGATAATTTCGCCGTGGCTAAAAAGCAGACCACAGCCATTACCACCTGCAATTCCAAGGTCAGCTTCCCTAGCTTCGCCGGGACCGTTTACAGCACAACCCATTATGGCAACCGTAATATTTTTATCTATATTTGCAAAGCGCTGCTCTGCCGCCTTTGCAAGACCTATAAGGTCGATACTTGTTCTGCCACAGGTTGGGCAGGATACGAATTTTATTCCGTCGTTTCTAAAGCCTATTGCTTTAAGTAAATCTTTTGCAGCTTTTACTTCAAGCACGGGGTCATCGGTTAAGGATATGCGAATTGTAGCACCGATACCTCTTAACAATAGTCCACCAATGCCGGCCGAAGACTTAATTATACCCATACGCTCGGTGCCTGCTTCGGTAACGCCTAAATGAAGTGGGTATGGGCATTTTTCAGCTGCAAGCACGTAAGAATCGTACATGCGCTGTGTATTGGACGATTTAAGTGAAAGCACTATATCGTTAAAATCGAACTTTTCAAGCAAGGAAATATGGTAAAGTCCACTTTCAACCATAGCTTCGGGTGTGGGCGAACCATATTTAGCAAGAATATTCTTTTCAAGGCTTCCCGAATTTACACCAATTCTAATAGGTACTCCTGCAGTTTTACAAGCTGTTACAACTGCTTTAACCTTATCGTCTGAACCAATGTTGCCGGGATTTATTCTAACCTTATCTACACCTGCTGCAACACTTTCTATTGCAAGCTTATAATCGAAATGTATATCTGCCACAATGGGAACAGAAACATTTTCTTTTAAGGCGCTAATAAGGGAAACTGCGTTCATATCGGGTACAGAAACTCTTATGATTTCGCAACCTGCTTCTTCAAGCTTTTTAGCCTGCTCAACATTTCCGTTAATATTATCGGCTTTAACGTTAAGCATTGACTGAATTGAAATAGGTGCGCCGCCACCTATTAACAAGTTCCCTGCTTTTACCTGTTTAGTTAAATTATTAGTATACAAATTATCACCCTACTATCAGTGAAATTATATCTTTTGCTGTTATTAGCAACATTAGTCCTAAAAGCAATACAAGACCTACCGTATGAACAAGTCCTTCGTACTTTTGTGGAACGGGTTTGCGCGCAATAAGTTCAATTAAAATAAACAGTATTCTTCCACCATCTAATGCAGGAAGTGGTAAAAGATTAAATATACCTAGGTTTATTGTAATTAAAGCCATTATTGGCAAAATGTTAAACAGATTTTCTTTGGCAACCGAGCCAATTGCAGCTGTAATGCCTACAGGGCCTGACATTGCCGAAATACCGTATTTACCGGTAATTAAATCTATAAGTGAAAACCACACTACCCTACAATTACCTATTGCAGTATTTATGGTTTGGGTTATAAAGCTTAAAGGTGTTTTTTCTATGCCTAACACGTAAAAATCTACCTTAACATAAGAAACACCATTTTCTTCTTCGGTTTGGAATTTTACGTTTTCAAGTTCAACCTTTGCGCCGTTTCTTTTAACGGTCATATTAACAGCGCCATCGTCTACACCTGTAAAAGCATAGCTTAAATCGTAGGTGGAAAAGATTTTTCTGCCGTCGACTGCTAAAATTTCGTCACCTACCTGAAGCCCGTGTTCACTGCTTACAGCAGTTTCTGTAAACTGGGCAACGGTTGTTGATGTGAATTTTTCGGACGGAATTAATGTTATTGCAACAATTATAAGTCCTAAAATTAAATTGAAAACTGCGCCGTTTACAACAATAAAAAAGCGTTTTAACGGACCTTTGTTGCAAAAGGCTCGTTCATCGGTACTGCCTTCGTCTTCGCCTTCCATTGCGCAATATCCACCAAGTGGCACAAGGTTTACGGCATATAATGTTTCGCCTATTTGCTTTTTAAAAAGTTTTGGACCAAAACCAACAGCAAACTCGTTTACCCTTACCCCACAAATTTTAGCAGCAATGAAATGGCCAAATTCGTGAATGATGATAAGAACAACGAAAACAAGTACTGCCACAATATAGGGCCAAATATTGTTCCAAATGTTTAAAATAGAAATGTTAATCACCTTAAAATAATTAGTAATTATATTTTATGCTGTAAAGAAGCATTTAATTAGCCATTTGTCTAACAAGATTTCTGGCATTAATATCTGCTTCAAAAACATCTTCAAGTGTATAGCTTTCTACGCAGGGTTGTGCATTAACAGCAGCTTCAACACACTTTTCGATATCTAAAAACTTTATTTTACCTGCAAGGAAAAGGGCAACTGCTTCTTCGTTAGCACCGTTAGCTGCAGCAGGCTTTAAGCCACCTTCTTTAATTGCGTTAATGCAAAGCTTAAGGCAACCGAATGTTTCCATATCGGGTTTTGCGAAGGTTAGTGTGCCAATATCGGTAAGCGATAATCTATCGCAACACATCTGTTCTCTTTTAGGGTAGGTTATAGCATATTCAATGGGAAGTCGCATATCGGGCGTACCCATTTGACCTATAACTGCGCCATCGCAAAGTTCTACTGCAGAATGAAGTATGCTTTGACGATGAACAACAACTTCGATATCGTCGGGCGCAATACCAAAAAGATGTACTGCTTCTATAACTTCAAGACCTTTGTTCATAAGGGTTGCAGAATCTATTGTAATTTTGCTGCCCATAGACCAATTGGGGTGGTTAAGAGCTTGTGCTACCGTAACGTTTTCAAGCTCTTGTTTTGTTTTGCCGTAGAACGGACCACCAGAAGCCGTTAATATAACCTTTGAAAGTGAACCTTCGGGCGCACCCTGTAAAGATTGAAAAATAGCCGAATGCTCGCTATCGACAGGGATAATTTTAATACCCATTTCTTTAGCTTTAGCATTAACAAGCTCTCCTGCTGTTACAAGGGTTTCTTTATTAGCAAGTGCTATATTGTTTTTAGCGTTAATAGCAGCAAATGTAGGACGAAGACCTGCTATACCGACAATAGCGTTAAGCACAATATCGGCTTTAATAGCTGCAACTTCGCAAACACCGTCTACACCCGATAAAACCTTAACATCTGTATTAGCGAGTCTTTCAGCAAGCTCGTTTGCAGCAGTTTCATCGAACACGGCAACAGCTTTAACGCCAAATTCTTTTACCTGTTGTTCAAGTTTATCTATACTTTTACCGGCAGCTAAAGCCAACACGGTGTATCCGTTTTTACGTGCAACATCTAAAGCTTGTTCGCCGATAGAACCTGTTGAACCTAAAATTACAAGCGATTTATTCATAACAAACCTTCTTACATTACAGAAAATCCACTAAGGAAAAGTACAAGTGTAGGTGCAATTAATAAAATAGAGTCTGTGCGATCAAGCACGCCACCGTGTCCCGGCATTATATTGCCATAGTCTTTAATGCCGAAATGTCTTTTAATAACCGAAGCGAAAAGGTCGCCAAACATACCAATTACACTGAACACAGGTGTTAATAATGCAAGCACAAGTATATTGATAGATGTTTTTAAGATAAGTTGGAAAACAAGGCTAATAAGAATTGTTCCAACAACAGCGCAAACTATACCACCAATGGCACCTTCGATAGTTTTTTTAGGGCTGATTTCGGGTGCAAGCTTATGTTTGCCAATAGAACAACCAACAAAATATGCGCCAATATCTGTAACACAAGCGAAATTGAAAAGTAAGAAGAAATAAAACAGACCTGTTAAACCACCTGCGTTAATAAGCTGTTCTAAACAAGCGAAGGCAAAACCTATAAGCATAGGCATTGCGATTGTCATAACAAGTTGGTTTACACCGAATTTTTTGTGGTTAACAACAGCTAAAATAGCAAGTGTTAAAACGTATAACACGCCTAAAAATTCGGCACTAAAGAAAAGTCCGTTATAAGAAAACGGTAATGCAGCTGCATAAAACATTGCAATATAAACAGGAACGCCCTTTTCTACTGCACCTGTTGAGCAAAGCATTTCATAAACTGCAACTGCAGCAAGAAGTGCCACAGCAATTACTGCAACAATACCAAAGAAACTATTAAGTAAAAGCAATAAGGCTACTGCAGCAGCTGCCACAACACCTGAAATTACACGAGTTTTCATTTAAGCACCTCAAATAAGTTCGCTATTTAAACGCCACCAAAACGACGGTTGCGCTTATTATAATCATCTATTGCCTGATCTAAATCGTCCGTACTGAAGTCGGGCCACAGGATGTTTGAAAACCAAAATTCACTATATGCCGACTGCCAAATAAGGAAATTGGAAAGACGGTATTCTCCACTTGGTCTGATAATTAACTCCGGGTCGGGATAGTGTTTTGTAAAGATATGGGAAGAAATGGTGTCTTCGGTTATATCTTCGGCTTTAATTCCCTTATTAATAATATCGCGTACAGCATGAACAAGCTCATCGCGTCCACCGTAATTAATTGCCATATAGCATTTAAGACCTGTGGCGTCTTTTGAATCAAATTCAGCTTGCTCCATAAGTTTTACAATATCTTCGGGCATACCATTTCTATCGCCAATAAATTCAAGCTTAATGTTTTCACTTTTGAAGTTAGCAGAATCACGCAGATAATCACGGAAGATATTCATAATAGCATCGACTTCTTCTTTAGGGCGACGCCAATTTTCAGTTGAAAAGGCATAAACCGTTAAATGCTTTACACCAATTTTATTACAATATCTTGCAATTTCTTTAAACTTTTTAGAACCTGCTGCATGGCCTGCAGTACGGGGTAAGGAACGATTTTTTGCCCAACGACCGTTTCCGTCCATAATTATTGCTATGTGTTCGGGAATTTTACGGTCTATTACTATTTCTTTTTTCTTTTTAAAAAAAGCCAATATTATCACCTTTCAAAAAACCACCATAGCACCTGCTATGATGGTTTAATTTTTGTTTTAAGGTCTTAGATTTCGAGGATTTCTTTTTCTTTTGCAGCAAGAAGTGTATCGATTTCTGCACAGAATTTATCGGTTAAGGTTTGAACCTTCTTTTCACCGTTAGCCTGATCGTCCTCGGTAATAGCGTTATCTTTCTTCA
>JAFOFE010000106.1 GCA_017387475.1 Clostridia bacterium
GAAGCCATGGAGGACGAAATCTCCTGCTGTGCTGCCCTGCTGCATGATGTTGTGGAGGATACCCCTGTTACATTCGAAGAACTGGAGGCAGAATTCCCCGCGGAGGTGCAAATCTAAAAAACTACATTTTAGCCCTTGATTTTTCACATTTTTTAACATATACTTTCGTTGAAATTGGTTTTCTAACTTTTTCAATTTTTTGTAAAACAATGAGGTTATTATGAATTTATTTGATGTATTATCGTTGATAGGTGGTTTGGCGCTATTTCTTTTCGGTATGCAGCTTATGGGCAACGCGCTTGAAAAGAAGGCCGGAGGAAGCCTAAAAAACATTCTTGAAAAAATGACCGACAACCCCGTAAAAGGCTTTTTGCTAGGTATGCTTGTTACCTGCGTAATTCAGTCTTCTTCGGCTACTACGGTTATGGTTGTAGGCTTTGTAAACTCGGGCATTATGAAGCTTCGTCAAGCAATAACTATAATAATGGGCGCAAATATTGGTACAACCATTACTGCTTGGATATTAAGCCTTACAGGTGTTTCGGGCGATGCTTGGTTTATTCAAATTTTCAAGCCTTCTTCATTTGTTCCGATTTTAGCGCTTATTGGTGTTATTTTCTTTATTTTCCTTAAAAACAACAAAAAGAAGGACACAGGCGTTATACTTCTTGGTTTCGCAACACTTATGACCGGTATGCAGGCTATGTCTGATGCCGTGGCAGGACTTAAGGACGTTCCGGAATTCGCAAAAATTTTAACCCTTTTCACTAACCCCGTATTAGGCGTTATTGCAGGTGCTGTACTTACTGCAATTATTCAGTCTTCTTCGGCATCTGTTGGTATTCTTCAAGCACTTTCTTCTACCGGCGCAATTTCGTTTGGCGCTGCCGTTCCTATTATTATGGGTCAAAACATCGGTACTTGTGCTACTGCCCTTCTTTCGTGTATTGGTGCAAACAAAAACGCAAAGCGCACTGCCTTTGTTCACCTTTACTTCAACGTAATTGGCACCATAGTTTTATTAACTGCTTTTATTATTGCAAAAGCTGCGTTTAACCTTTATTTCCTTGACAGTATGGCAATTGACGGTTTTTGGATAGCTATTGTTCATTCGGCATTTAACGTTTTGTGTACTGTTATTTGGATACCGTTTACAAAACTTCTTGAAAAACTTGCTTGCATTACCGTACGTGATACCGAAGAAACCGAGCATTACGAAATGTTGGACGAGCGTTTGTTTGCTACCCCTGCCGTTGCAGTTGAACGCAGCAAAACTGTATGCGAAAAAATGGCAGAAATTTCGGCTAACACTATTAGAGAATCGTTTGCATTGCTTAATAATTTTGATGACGGAATTTATGATAGTGTTATTAGTGGCGAAGACAAGGTAGATAAATATGAAGACCGACTTGGTTCATATCTTGTAAAGCTATCTTCCCTTGAACTTAATTTTGACGATAGTGTTGAAATAACAAGACTTCTTCACTTAATTAACGATTTTGAAAGAATTTCCGACCACGCTGTTAACATTTTACAGTCTGCCGAAGAAATTAAGGATAAAAACCTTGAGTTTTCGGGCGATGCAAAAGGCGAGCTTGACGTTATGATAAATGCAGTTGACGAAATTGTTGGCCTTGCATACGATAGCTTTGTACACAGAAATCTTGACAGTGCAATTAAGGTTGAGCCTTTAGAAGAAGTTGTTGACGAATTAAGGGAAACCATTAAAAGCGAACACATTGCAAGACTTCAGCATGGCGAATGCACAATTGAACTTGGTTTTGTTCTTACCGACCTTCTTACCAACCTTGAAAGAGTTGCAGACCATTGTTCTAACATTGCAGGTTGTATGCTTGAACTTGCGCATAAAGATTTATCTATTCACAAATATTTGCGTGAAGTTAAAGACGGCAACAGTAACGAATACCGTAAGTATTTTGATTACTATAACACAAAATATCATATTTAATAAAAAAGAACCTTCCTTTAATTTGGAAGGTTCTTTATATTTTCATAAATTTATCGTACATACTTTTACCAAGCATACGAAGGTAGATGGTGCTGTATAGTTCTTTTGTTTTGCTTTTTGTAATATTGGTGGGATAGGTTAGAATTGTGTACTCGACCCCAAAAAGATTAGCGTTCACGCCTGCAAGGGAAAAACCGGCTTTTTGGTAGAAGTTTATTCTTCTTGTCCTAATTTCTTTTTCTTGCACGGTTTGGGCTTTGGCTATATCTTCGCATTCAATAATTATGTATTTATTTTTGGCTATGCTTTTTAAAAATTCAAGGGTTTTGCTGCCAATACCCTGTCCCCTGAATTTTTGGTTTACTGCAAGATAGTCGACAAGTACACCGTCGCCATTTTGGCAGAGCGAAAAATAAGAAAGCACCTCTTTATCGTTCTTTAAAGCGTAAAAGGTGCAAGTACCATCTTCGACCATGGAAAGAATGTGAGCTAAAGGTTTTAGCTCATCTTTAGGGAAGTCGAAAAACATATAATTATTGTAAATTTCGGTTATTTGCTGTAAATTTTGTATTTCAAACATTTGACCACATCCATTTTTAATTATAACATAGTTACAAAACCTAGTCAATAGTTTTAAAAATTATTTATTTTTAACAAAAATTATTAACATTTTGCTTGACAAATAGTGAATTATGTGCTATATTAAAGACACAGAAGAAATAACTTAAAAATCTTGGAAAGGAAAGGACTGATACCCGATGAAAAGGGAAATCGAACCAGCTATGTATCTTAAAATTTAAGAGAAAGGCGTGAGTCCAAAGTACAATTAAGTTTTAACTCCGACCCAAAATAATTTTAAAGGTGTGAGTCCGAAAGTTTAGTTAATTTGTTTTCGACCAAATTACTGAAAGGATTTTAATCCAATGTTTTAAATAAATTATGCCGACCTTTTAAAAGGTCGGCTTTTCTTTTTATTGAAATACTGCTATTTTGTGGGTATAATGTAAAGCGTGAGGTGAAATATGTGAATATTCTTGTACTTATGACAGGTGGCACTATTGGCAGTACGGTAAAAGACGGTTGGATAGCAACCGATAAAAATAAAAAGTACGCTTTAATTAACAGTTTTACAAAAAAATTTGGCGAAAAGATAAATTTTGATATAAAGGAACCTTATTCTTTGTTAAGCGAAAATTTATCTGCAGAAAATATTAATATGTTAATTGCATCTGTTAAAGAAAACTTAAACCTAAATTACGACGGAATTATTATTACCCACGGCACAGACACCCTGCACTTTTCGACAGCTGCTATACACCTTGCATTCGGCGACGTTTCTATTCCCATTGTTTTTGTTTCATCTAACTTCCCTCTTGAAGATGTTCGCTCTAACGGACACGCGAATTTTGAAGGCGCCGTAAAATTTATTGAAGCAAATTCAGGTGCCGGCGTTTATATTTCGTACAAAAACCCAAGTGGTAAGCACTATTTTCATACTGCAACAAATGCCCTTGCATTCGGCGAAACCGACGACAGCATTTACAGTTTAGAAAATAAACCATTTGGTATTTACGATAATGGTGTTGTTAAGGTGTTGGAAAATACATTAACTGACAATTACGTATTTGGCGCAAATTTCTGCGAAAGTCCAAAAATACTTACCATTACCATAGCACCCGGCGATAATTTTAATTATAGTCTTGAAGGCTATAATGCAGTTATTTTACGCCCTTACCATTCCGGCACAATTAACAATAGAAATGCATTGTTTAAGGCTTTCCTTGAAAAAGCATTTACTAAAAATATACCTGTATTTCTAGTAAATGCCCCGTTTTCTACTACCTACGAAACGGTAAAAGAAATGAAAGAATTAAACTTCATTCCCCTTCCCCGTTCCACCTTTGCTGCCGTTTATATGCGTTTATGGGCAGGCATTAGCGAAAACAAAAATTTGAAAAATTTGTTTTAAATAGTTTTTAAAGTTTCGCAAAAAATAACCTTGGAGGGATTTTATGCGAGATAAAAAGACACCGTCAGCAAACGATTATTCTAAACACCCCGCTTCTTCTTTTGACCTTATTAACAAATACGGCACCTACGAAATTCAGCCTACTGCAGACACCGACAACCCTTTTCCACACATAGCGCAGGGGTTGCCAAAGCAAAATGCCCGTGTTAAGCGAAAAGAAGAACAAAAAACAAAAGAAGATGCATTTTAAAGCAGAGTTCGCTCTGCTTTTTTGTTTGTGAATAGTCCTAATTTATGATATAATGATTTTAGAGGTGAAATTAATGCTTTATGAAAAATTAACCGATGAGCTGTCTTGCAAAATAGAAGAAGACAGAAAAAATAACAGCTTGCCAAATTCTGCTTTTAAGGATAGCGATGTTATTCGCCGTTATAATGACAGGGATAAGGCAACCGTTATTCGCACACCTTTTATTAGAGATATAGATAAAATAATGCATTGCCCATTTTATAACCGTTACGCCGATAAAACACAGGTGTTTTCTTTTTATAAAAACGACGATATTACAAGGCGTGGTCTTCACGTCCAGTTGGTTTCGCGAATTGCAAGAACTATTGGCAAAGCGCTTTCATTAAACCTAGATTTAATTGAAGCTATTGCACTGGGGCATGATATTGGACACACTCCGTTTGGCCACGCAGGCGAAGAATTTTTAGACCAGCTTCTTTTTGAACACACAGGTAGGCATTTTAGCCACAACATACATTCGGTAAGGGTGCTTGATAAAATATTTCCGTATAATATTTCTTTGCAAACCCTTTGTGGAATTGCAGCGCACGATGGCGAAATGGAACTTTCGGAATACTACCCGAAGCCACTTGAAAGTTTTGAAGATTTTGATAGCCAAATTGAAGCCTGCTACACAGATAAAAAGAATGTTAAAAAGTTAACCCCTTCTACCCTTGAAGGCTGTGTTATGCGAATTTCTGACATTATTGCTTATCTTGGCAAGGACAGACAAGACGCAGAAAAGGCGAACGTACTTACAACCGACGCTTATGAAGACTGCGCTATTGGCACGTATAACGCCGAAATTATAAACAACCTTATTGTGAACATAGTTGAAAACAGTTACGGTAAACCGTATATTAAAATGGATACCGAACATTTTGAAGCACTTAAAAAGGCTAAAGCAGACAATTACTCCCTTATTTATAAAAATGATGTTGTTAAAGCAGAAATGGAAAGTATTGTTCGCCCAATGATGCGACAAATGTATGAAAAGTTGCTTGCCGATTTAGAAAACGGAAACCAAAGCTCCCCTATTTTTACACATCATATTGCATATGTTAACAAGGCGTTTTACAAGCGTGAAATGCCGTATGAGCAGACCGAACCCAACCAAATTGTTACCGACTATATTGCAAGTATGACCGATGACTATTTTGTTGATTTATATGCCTTTCTTTTTAAAGATAGCGACCTTAAAATTAATTATAAGGGATATTTTGATTAATAAAAAAGCCACCCGAACGGGTGGCTTTTAATTTTATTTTACTGTTTTTATAACTGCTGTTACAAGAAGATTTTCGTAGAAGTAGAAGCTAACTGCGCGTTCTTCATAGGTGCAGGTAAAGATAATTAAATTATCTTGGTTAAAAGCAAGGAAGATTTTGTCTTCTTCGGTAGCGTTGGTGGTTACACCTTCTTTACCAACTGCTTCTTCAACCTCTTGTTTAGATGTTGAACCCATTACAAAACCAAAAACATCGGCATCGGTAGCGATGGCAACTATACCCTTTTCTGCGTTTTTACTTTCGTAATAAAAACGGAAATCTGCAACGTCTATTTCTACATAATTGCCTTCGGGGTCTGCATCGTAATAAGGAATCTTATCTTCGTTGTTTGCATCGTGAATATGATGTTCGTGTTCGTGTCCTTCGCCGGCGCCTTCGCCCATATGAATAGCTTCATAATCTTCCACTATTTTTTTATAGTGGTCTTTAACTTCCTTAACATCGGCGCCTATACCATAATCTGCGCCAACAAATTTACCGTTCTGGACGGCAGTTTCTATTTCGGTATTGCCCGAAAGTGAAGAAGTAACGTCTTTATCTGATTTGCAACCTGCAAGGCAAAGTACAAACAGCGCTAAAATAATACAAAGAAGTTTTTTCATTTTACTGTTTCTCCTTTAAAAGTTTTTCACGAAGGTTCCAAAGGTCTTGCGATAAATCTACATAGTATGCATGTGGATTTTCGAAACGCTTTACTTCGTCCCAAAGATTATCTACACATTGTTTGCGATATTTTGCAATTTCCTTAACACTTGGAGATGTGTAAACCTGTTTACCGTTTTCAATAACTTTAATTTGAAGTTTTTTAGCTGTAAAATCGGTAACGGTTTTTCTTTTCCAGGTGTGAACAGGGTCGAATATTTCGTACGGTTTAGTATCGTCGATTTTTTCGTAGTTCATGCAAATAACATCGGCAATAGCTTTGCCTGTTTCTTTGTCGTAAAGGCGCCATGGAATTTTTACACCGGGTAAAGTGATTTTAGCAATGTTTTCACTAATTTTAATTTTAGGAACAACGGTGCCGTCGGCAGATTCTACTGCAGCGAGTTTATATACGCCACCGAAAACTGCTTCGCTTGATGCTGTAATTAGTCTTTCGCCAACACCGAAGGAAGAAATTTGTGCGCCTTGGCTATCGAGTTCCTTAATAAGATGTTCGTCAAGCGAGTTTGAAACAACTATTGCGCAGTCGGGATAGCCTGCATCGTCGAGCCCTTTGCGAACCTTTTTAGAAAGATATGCAATATCACCACTATCGATTCTAACACCCTTTGGTCTGCAACCAAGTGGCTTTAACACTTCGTCGAAGCACTTAATAGCGTTGGGAAGACCCGATTTTAACACGTTAAATGTATCAATTAAAAGTGTGCAACTGTTGGGATATTTTTCGGCATAGGTTTTAAACGCAGTATATTCGTCGGGATAAAGCTGAACCCAGCTGTGAGCCATTGTTCCCGAAACGGGTGTGCCGAAGTCTTGCGCAGTTTTAACATTTGAAGTGCCAAGTGCACCACCAATAATTGCAGCACGAGCGCCGTAATATGCAGCATCGTATCCGTGTGCACGGCGTGCGCCGAACTCCATTACGGGTCTGGTGCCTGCAACCGAACAAATACGGTTTGCTTTGGTTGCGATAAGCGACTGATGGTTAATTGTTAAAAGCACCATTGTTTCGACAATGAATGCCTGCATTGCAGGGCCACGAACGGTAACGATAGGTTCCATTGGGAAAATGGGTGTTCCTTCGGGAACTGCCCAAACGTCGCACGAAAATTTGAAATTTTTAAGGTAATCTAAAAATTCCTCGCAGAAAAGATTTAAAGAACGAAGATAATTAATATCGTCTTCGGTAAAATGAATGTTATTGAAATATTCTATTAATTGTTCAAGACCTGCCATAATGGCATAACCACCCTTATCGGGCACACGACGGAAGAACATATCAAAGTATGTAATAGTATCTCTCATATCGCTTTGGAAGATACCGTTTGCCATTGTAAGTTCGTAAAGGTCTAATAACATTGAAAGATTGTGTTTTCTCATTTTGCGTTATCCTTTCTATCCGAATTTGTGCGGTTTTTCTTGACCGTTTACAATAATATCTCTTTCTTTTAGTATGCGTCCTGTTTTAATAATACCCGAAAGACGAGCCGTATCGTTTCTGGCAACTGCTTCTTTATAATCACCAAGGTTTCTAATTAAAATATCAATTTCATAAAGCAGGTTTTCTTTATTTTCCATAAAGAGTTGTGTCCATAAGTTTTCGTCTACGCTGGCAACACGCGAAACGTCGTGATAACTGCCTGCAGAATATCCTTTATGGGTTGCACTTGTAGGCGAATTCATATAAGCGCCTGCAAGGATGTGTGGAATTTGCGATGTGTAAGCTATCATTTTATCGTGATATTCGGGGGATGTTATTGTAACATCGGAACAACCAATATCTATTGCCATTTGAGAAAGTATGTTTAACGCTTCTTTATCGGTATTAGGGGTTTCTGTAAATATGTAGCTACGGTTGAAAAAGAGGTCTTCTGTTGAATAGTCGTACCCACTTCTTTCACGGCCTGCCATTGGATGCCCACCGATAAATTTAATATCTTTATTTTTGCAGACAGTTTCGCCCATTTTAACAATTTCGGTTTTAACACCACAAATATCTGTTAAAATGCTACCTTTTTTTAAAAGGTCGGGCAAGGTTTCGAAAAGCTTGTATGCAACCGATGGGTTTACAGCAATAACGGTAATATCGGCATCTAGCTTTGATGTACCGTCCCAAATTTCGTCTACTGCACCATCCCTTAAAGCCTTTTGGTTTACTTCGGCAGAACGGTTATACCCTATAACATAATATTTACCTGATTTTTTAAGCGCCTTAACTATTGAGCCACCCATTATTCCTAAACCAATTACGGCCACTTTTTGCATAAATCTCACCTTTAATTTATAGTTATGTTTATTTTAACACATTTTTCTTGATTTTACAAGTAAAGCAACCGACAGATTATTATATTTTTTTAGTGTGTCTGTATTGACTAACACCCTAATTATATATATAATTAAATTAATAGTAATTTTAAGGAGAACCAACATGATAAATACTGCTATTGCTAAACTTGTGAACTATGCGCTTGCTTGTTCGCTAATTGAAGAAGATGACAAGTTATACATAATCAACCAGCTTTTAGATGTTCTTGGCTTAAGTGATTACACCGAACCCGAAAACGTACCCGAAGCTGAACTTGAAGATATTTTGAAAGATATTTTAGATTATGCTGTTGAAAATAAAATTATTGAAGACAGCATTGTTTACCGTGATCTTTTCGATACAAAAATTATGGGTATTTTAACCCCAAGACCTTCTTATGTTAGAAAGACCTTCGAAGAGCTTTACAAGGAAGACCCCAAGAAAGCTACAAGTTGGTACTATAAGCTTAGCTGCGATACCGACTATATTCGTCGTTACAGAATTAAGAAGGATATGAAGTGGACTTTAGATACCGATTACGGTGTTATTGATATTACCGTAAACCTTTCTAAACCCGAAAAAGATCCTAAGGCTATTGCTGCTGCAGCTGCTGCATCAAAGGCAGCAAAAGAAAAGCCTGCTTACCCCAAGTGTCAGCTTTGCATAGAAAACGAAGGCTATGCAGGCCGTGTAGATCATCCGGCTCGCCAAAACCACAGAATTTTACCCGTTACGGTTGATTCTAAACCTTGGTCTATGCAATTTTCACCTTATGTTTATTACAATGAACATTGCATTGTGTTTGACAGCACCCATTCCCCAATGTCCATTAACCCCGGTACATTCAGAAAGCTTTTAAGCTTTGTAGAAAAGTTCCCCCACTATTTTGTTGGCTCTAACGCAGACCTTCCTATTGTTGGTGGCTCTATTCTTACACACGACCATTTCCAAGGTGGTAATTACACCTTTGCTATGGCAAAAGCGCCTGTTGAAACAGAATTTAGTTTTGAAGGCTTTGCCGATATTAAGGCAGGCATTGTTAAGTGGCCTATGTCGGTTATTCGCCTTAGTGGTAAAGATATTAGCCGAATTTGCACCCTTGCCGATAAAATTTTAGCGTCTTGGCGCGCATACACCGATGAAGATGCATTTGTATATGCATTTACAGGCGATATTCCACACAACACCATTACACCTATTGCAAGAAAGAATGGCGAAAACTACGAGCTTGATTTAGTTCTTAGAAATAACATAAC
>JAFOFE010000107.1 GCA_017387475.1 Clostridia bacterium
ATGCGCTTTCTTTTTTAAGCCTTTGCGGTGATAAATTCGATATTGCTTTTTTAGACCCGCCTTATGCGGCAGGTATTTTAGAAAAAGCGCTATCGTTGGTTTGCGATAAAATGTCCGATTTTGGCACTATTATTTGTGAGCATCCACAAGAAGTAACCTTGCCCGAAGAAATTAAAGGATTCAGCGTTTACAAAAAATATCGTTACGGTAAAATTAACGTAACCACATATAAAAAGGACAATTAAATGAAAGATAATATTGCAATTTGTCCCGGTAGTTTCGACCCCATAACCATTGGTCATCTTGATATTATTTCCCGCAGTGCGAAGATGTTTAGCAAGGTAATTGTGGTTGTTATGTCTAACGTTCATAAGAATGGTGGCAGTTTTACGGTTGAAGAACGGGTAGAAATGATTAGAAAATCGGTTGCCGACATTCCAAATGTTGAGGTTGACCACTTTGAAGGCTTACTTGCCGACTATGCAGCAAGTAAAAACGCAAAGGCTATAATTAAGGGTCTTCGTGCTGTTACGGACTTTGAATACGAGTTCCAAATGGCACTTACCAATAAAAAACTTAATCCCACTCTTGAAACCTTGTTTTTAACAACAAGCGCAGAGAATATGTATCTTAGCTCTAGTATGGTAAAACAAATTGCCTCTATGGGTGGAGATATTTCGGATTTTGTTCCCCCCGCTATCCATAATGACATTGTTAATAGATTAAAGAAAGGATGAAAAATATGTCTATTGAAGATTTACTTGAACAATTTGATGAGGTGCTTGAAGGCGGTATAAAGATTCCCGGCAGACGTACCGTTGTTGATGTTGAAAAGCTTCGTGCTTTAGTTGATGACATTCGTCTTAACATCCCCGGTGAAATTAAGCAAGCTAGAGGTATTGTTGCTGATCGCACCGATATTATCACAAACGCTAAAAGAGAAGCTGACGGAATTATCCGTTCTGCTGAAGAAAGAGCTAAAGCTATGGTGGCTCAAGAAGAAATCACTAAATTAGCTCAAGAAAAGGCTAGCGAAATCATTGCAACAGCTCAGGCAAAGAGCCGTCAAATGAGAAAAGCTGCTCAAGATTTTGTTGATGATATCATGCGCAGAGCTGACGAAGGCTTAACCGCTAATCTTGGCGAAGTTAGAAAGACTCGCGCTGCTCTTAAGCAGAGCATTCCTACTGCCCCCGCTAAAGAAGATTAATTTTAAAAGCATCTCGAAAGAGATGCTTTTATTTTCGACAAAATTTCCTTGAAGACACTGTAAAGGTGTGTTATACTTTTAAAAGCTACGGAGGTGAACGAATGGATAATATAAAAACTATTGCAACAAACAAAAACGCGTATCACGAATATTTTGTTGTGGAAAGTTTCGAAGCAGGAATTGCACTTACAGGTACAGAAATTAAATCCATTCGTCAGGGTGGAGTTAATTTAAAGGATGCTTGGTGTAGTGTAGATAACGGCGAAATGCTGGTTAAGCAAATGCACATCTCCCCTTACGACCACGGCAACATTTTTAACAAAGACCCTATGAGAGTAAGAAAGCTTCTTTTACACAAGAAGGAAATTATGCGTCTTTACGGTCTTGTTAAACAACAAGGGTTGGCTCTTGTCCCACTTTCGCTTTACTTTAAAGGTTCTCTTGTAAAAGTACAGCTTGGTCTTTGCAAAGGTAAAAAACTATATGACAAGCGTGCTGTTGCTGCAGAAAAATCTGCTAACCGTGATATGCAACGTGCGCTAAAGGAGCAAAACAGATAATGAAATACGAAGTTATAAACATTGATATAGACTACGCAAAAATAGGAACTTCAGGAACTGATTTTAAGCCATATATGTCGGTATATATTCCTGAAAATTCTAAAGAAATTAATCTTGAGCGCAAGCGTCCTACCATTGTAGTATGTCCAGGTGGTGGTTACAGTATGACTTCCGACCGTGAAGCAGAACCTATCGCATTTAAATTTTTGGCGGCAGACTGTAACGTTATTGTTGTTCGTTACGACGTTGCGCCCGTACGTTTCCCTGCTCAGATTTTAGAGGTTGCTTTTGCTGTTTCAAAAGCAAGAGAAATGGCAGATGAGTGGAACGTAGATACAGATAAAATTTTTGTTTTAGGTTTTTCGGCAGGCGGTCATCTTGCGGCCAGTTACTGTAACCTTTGGAACAAAGATTTTGTTAAGGAGTATTATTCTTTTAAAGCTGCAGAAAATAAGCCTAATGGAATGGTGCTTTGTTATCCTGTAATTATGTCGGAAGGCGATAAAATTCACGCAGGTTCTATTAACAATTTACTTGGCGAAAAGGCAACAGATAAAGAATACTTAGAACTTGTTTCCTGCGAAAAACAAATAAGCGAAGATACACCCCCTGCATTTATCTGGCACACATTTGAAGATACTTGTGTTCCTGTTGAAAATTCACTTGCAATGGTTGCTGCGCTTAAAGCACATAATATAAACACCGAGTTCCACTTATTCCCACACGGGCACCATGGACTTTCACTTTGCAACGATGCCGTATACAGAAGTTATCAGGGGTCTTTTAAAGAAGTTCAGGGCTGGATAGATATGGCTATTCGTTGGGTTAAAAACTTTTAATTTATACATATCTGCCTTTCGGGGCAGATTATATATGGGGCCGTAAAGGTTTCGACAGGGGCTTTGAACAGCCGGAAGCGAGCAGAGGTGCGGTACCTCTTAAAAAATCGCAATTTTTAAAATTAAACGACAACTCTAAAGTTGCTCTTGCAGCTTAATTAAGCTGCCGTCCGACCCGGTAATACCGCGGACCGGCTAGGGCGTCGATTAGCGGTGAACGTGAACGGAGTAATGCCGATAGCTCCGTCATGAAGTATCGGCTACTAAATGCAAAAGCGTGTCGGTTTGCTTTTGTGTAAGGGAATGTAGATAATCGACTGCGCTCGGAGATGCTGACTCGGATAGGCTTTTGGACAGGGGTTCGACTCCCCTCGGCTCCACCAAACGAGAAAACACCTTACCTTGTGGTAGGGTGTTTTGTTATTTTTATACAGATAGGGAGTCGAACCCGTGAGGGTCTGTGTGATAAGAAAAGTTGCCTGTGGCAAGTTTTCGGCACAGAGCGGCGAAGGCGGGTACTGTTGGCAAAGCCAACGGTCGCCAAGCTATGAGTATGATTGCTTTGCCCGTAGTTTTTTGTACCTATATGCATCTTAACGGCGCGTCGAGGACGCCGCGCCCTACAATAGTGTAATAAATCAGGGCAAAGCATGCAGACGGTCGCTCCCCTCGGCTCCACCAAACGAGAAAACACCTTACCTTGTGGTAGGGTGTTTTCTTTTTTTGTGGAAAATGTTTTTTGTTTGTGTTATAATATAAATATAATAATTAAAAAAGTTGGTATTTTTATGAAGTTAAAAGGATGGCTTGTTATGTTAGTTATATCTTTATCGTTATTTGGGTTAGTAGGTTGTTCAAACAGTGCTGAAATTACTTACGAGCAAATTACTCCTGATCAGGCTAAAAGCATTATGGATACCGAAACAGATTACATTATAATAGATGCGCGCACAGTTGAAGAATTTGCTGAAGGACATATTAAGAATGCAATTCTTATACCTGAATACGAAGTTGCGCAACGAGCAGAAAAAGAACTTCCCGATAAGGATGCGCTTATTCTTGTGTATTGCCGTAGTGGCAGGCGCAGTAAAATTGCCAGCGAAGAACTTGTTAAGCTTGGTTACACAAATGTAAAAGAGTTTGGTGGAATAATAGATTGGCCTTACGAAACAGTAACAAAATAAAACAAAAAGACAGTCGTTTGACTGTCTTTTTATATTTTAATTTTCATAAGGCCGTGTTTGTTGCAGTAGATGTAGAGAATGCCTTTGCCACAGATTTTAAATCTTGTTTCTGCATTGCCTTCGGGGTAAAGTTTTACGAACTGCTCTCTATCGGATGTGAGGTAGGCCATAAAGGATATAAAATGGCTTTTGGACATATCGTGTTTAACGGTTATAAAATATTCGTCTTCTACCCGTTCTACAACTACTGTATGCTTATCGTCGGGTTCTTCGGCTTCCAGTGGTGGTAAGGTTACACCACAACAGCTTACAAATGTTTCACCCACAGAACGAATTACATTTGCGCAAACGGGGCAAACATAAAATTTAGAGCGCAGAATGTTGGCAGAAACATTTTTATTTATTACGGTATCGCCCGACATAAGTTCCATTACG
>JAFOFE010000108.1 GCA_017387475.1 Clostridia bacterium
GGTCTTATAATACCGCTTACCTTAATTTCAATGCCGTTATCGTACATATAAGTAAGACCCGATTCGGTTTCGCTTATATCTATATATCCTTTGCCATTTGGGTTAATGGAATAAAAGCTTGCAGACGGTACAACCTTAAAGGTTAAATCGCAAATTTCTTCATAACTCCAGCTCTTAACTTCGGTGTCAAGCTTTTCACCTTCGCCCATATCGTTCCAAGCATCTTTTGCTTCTTCTGGTGTTCTAAGGCCGAGTGCAAGTAATGCAAAATCGCTTATTTCGTTGTTAGAGTTAACTACAAGTACAACTTCCTTATAGTTTTTAGGCCAAGAACCGTAAATAACATCGTACTGTTCACTTAAAAGTTCACTTACAAGTTCTCCGTCGTCGCCCGAAAGCAGTTCTTCATATACGTCCATAGGGTTGCCCATAGTCATCATTGAAGACATACTGCCCGTGTTGCCGAAACTCATACCAATAGTTTCTTCAACAAGAGCCATAGCATCCGATTTAATTACATTGCCTTCTTCATCCTTATAGAAAACATTAAAGGGAATATCATAAGAATAATCAAGTTCAGTAACAAGGTCTTGTATTTCGGGGTCAGTATCAAGGAATTCTTTAAACTTTTTAAGGTTGTTTTCGGTGTATTTGGGGTTGGTCATGCTATTAATAAGTTCATTTAAAACAGGGCTTGAATAAACAGCATTTAGTTCATGTTCACTCTTTTCAGAGTTAGCGGACATAAGGGTTAGAATGGTCTCGGTCATATCTTCACTTTTTGCGTTAATTGTAAGTGGATATGAAGCCAAGGTTTCTTCTTGTATTCTGTCAATGTATATTTGAATACCGTTTGAAAGCGCTAAAATTAGCGCAATACCAATAATACCAATACTTCCTGCAAAGGATGTTAAAATAGTTCTGGCTTTTTTGGTTAAAAGGTTGTTAAGCGATAATGAAAGCGCAGTGAAAAAGGACATCGACTTTTTCTTTGATTTTTTCTTATCTGCCTTAACTTCTTCAGCGGTTTCATCTTTGTATGGGTTGGTGTCGCCAATAATTTCGCCGTCTATTAATTTAATAATTCTGGTGGAGTATTCTTCGGCAAGTTCGGGGTTATGGGTAACCATAATAACAAGACGGTCTTCTGCAATTTCTTTTAAAAGCTCCATAATTTGCTTGCTGGTTTCGGTATCGAGTGCACCTGTAGGTTCGTCGGCAAGAAGAATATCGGGGTTATTAACAAGTGCACGGGCAATTGCAACACGCTGCATTTGTCCACCCGACATCTGATTAGGCTTTTTATGCATTTGGTCTGCAAGACCTACCCTTGCTAAAGCTGTTTTTGCGCGTGAACGTCTTTCGGTTTTCGAAACGCCCGAAAGTGTAAGCGCAAGCTCAACGTTAGCAAGAACGCTTTGGTGTGGTATTAGGTTATAAGACTGAAAAACAAAGCCTACCGAATGATTTCTGTAAGCATCCCAATCGCTGTCTTTGTATTGTTTTGTAGAAATACCGTTAATGTGTAAATCACCATCGGTATAGTGGTCAAGACCACCAATAATATTAAGTAATGTGGTCTTTCCACAACCAGAGTGTCCAAGAATGGAAACAAATTCGTTCTTACGGAATTCAACACTAACACCCTTTAGTGCAGAAACTGTAGCATCGCCTGCTACATAATCTTTAACTATGTTGGTTAACTTGAGCATAGAATAACTCCTTAATTACTATTACAAATATATCATTTCCCATTTTACCACATTTTAACGGTTTTGTGTGAACGGGTTGTAAATTATAGTTCTAGAAAAAAGACAACCTTGTTTCAGGTTGCCTTTTAAAATTAGTTTTTAAGACTTTGCATAGGTGCAGGAATTTGTCCACCACGGCTAATGAATTTAGCAGGTGAGTATTTGGAAATCTTCATAACAGGACCATTACCAAGAAGACCACCAAAGTCAAGTTCGTCGCCAACATCTTTACCTATTGCAGGAATAACTCTTACTGCAGTAGTTTTAGAGTTAACCATACCAATTGCTGCTTCGTCGGCAATAAGTGCAGAAATAACTTCGGCAGTAGTATCGCCGGGGATGTTTATCATATCAAGACCTACCGAGCAAACAGCAGTCATAGCTTCTAACTTTTCAATAGAAAGTGCGCCTATGGTTGCAGCGTGAATCATACCTGCATCTTCTGTTACGGGGATAAATGCACCGGAAAGGCCACCTACGCGTGAAGAAGCCATTACGCCACCCTTTTTAACAGCGTCGTTTAACATTGCAAGTGCTGCAGTAGTTCCGCAAGAACCACAACATTCAAGACCAATTTCTTCTAATATGTATGCAACCGAGTCGCCAATAGCTGGGGTAGGTGCAAGGGAAAGGTCTACAATACCAAAGGGATAGCCAAGTCTTTTTGAAGCTTCTTGTGCAACAAGCTGACCCATACGGGTAATTTTAAATGCAGTGCGCTTAATAAGTTCAGCAACACCGGTAAGGTCTAAACCTTCGCTATGTTTAGCAAGTGCAGATCTTACTACACCGGGGCCGGAAACGCCAACGTTAATAACAACATCGGGTTCGCCAACACCGTGGAAAGCTCCTGCCATAAATGGGTTGTCATCGGGTGCGTTACAGAACACAACTAATTTAGCTGCGCCAATGCACTGTCTGTCGGCTGTCTTTTCGGCACATTCCTTAACAATTTTACCCATTAATGCAACGGCATCCATATTAATTCCTGCTTTGGTTGAACCAATGTTAACCGAAGAACAAACGTGGTCGGTTACAGCAAGTGCTTCGGGGATGCTTTTAATAAGCTCTAAATCTGCGCCTGCAAAACCTTTTTGAACAAGAGCAGAATAGCCACCAATAAAGTTAACACCAACTGTTTGTGCTGCTTTTTCAAGTGTTAAAGCAAACTTAACAGGGTTTTGATCTTTGCAGGCAGAAGCGATAATGCCAATAGGAGTAACTGAAATTCGCTTATTAATAATCGGAATACCAAGTTCTGTTTCAATTTCGTTGCAAACAGGCACAAGATTTTTTGCTGTGTTTACAATTTTGTTATAAACCTTATCGCAAGCCTTATCTATGTCTGCATCCATACAGTCGAGCAATGATATACCCATAGTAACGGTTCTAATATCAAGATGCTCGTCTTGTATCATAGTTATAGTTTCAAGTATTTCGTGTGTATTTATCATTTTTTCACCTTAGATTCTGTGCATTGAATTAAAAATTGTTTCGTGCATAACGTGAATAGAAAGACCCATATCTTTTCCAAGAGCATCCATTTCAGCAGAAAAATCACCGAATGATTTATTTATATTTGTAATATCGGTAATCATAATCATACAAAACATATCTTCAAGAACCGACTGTGTAACGTCGTGTACGTTAACATTAGATTCGGAACATTTAGCCGATACCTTTGCAAGAATACCAACCGAGTCTTTTCCAACAACTGTAATAACTGCGCGCATAAGAACACCTCTAATTATATTTATAATGATAATATAATAACACAGTTAAATTGAAAAGTAAATATCATCTTGTAACTTGTCTAAAAAAATGGTATTATTGGAGAAATGGAGGTATTATTATGAACGTTAAATTATTGAAATTGCTCGCAAAAAATGCCAGATACAGCATAAACGAGCTGGCTGTTATGTTAGGTATAGATGAACAAACAGTTGAAAATGAAATAAATGAAATGGAAAATAACGGTCTTATTAAAGGTTATAAAGGTGTAATAGACTGGGAAAAATTAGATACAGGTGCAGTTTCTGCAATTATTGAACTTAAGGTTTCACCACAAGCAGATCATGGCTTTGAAGAAATTGCAAAAAGAGTTATGACATATAAAGAGGTTGAATCGGTTTATCTTATGTCTGGTGGTTACGACCTTTGCGTTGTTGTTAGAGGTAAAAGCTTCCAACAGGTTGCAATGTTTGTAGCTAAAGAACTTTCTACTATAGATGCTGTAAATTCAACAGCAACACACTTCATTTTAAGAAGATATAAGGAACTTGATATTGCTCTTTGCGACGGTGATTACGATGACAGGGGGAGCATTTCACTTTGATAGATTACGGAAAAATCCTTAACTCTAAGGTTACCGATATTAAACCTTCGGGCATAAGAAAGTTTTTCGACATAGCCGAACAAATGAAAGACGTTGTATCTCTCGGCGTTGGCGAACCCGATTTTCCTACGCCTTGGCATATAAGAAGCGAAGCTATAAAAGCGCTTGAAAAGGGCAGGACAAGATATACCTCTAATCAAGGCCTTTTAAAAATGCGTGAAGAAATAGCAGCGCTTACTAAACGTAAATATAATTTAAGTTACAACCCACAAACCGAAATACTTGTTAGTATTGGTGGCAGCGAAGCAATTGATGGCGTTATTCGCGCTGTTGTAAGCGCAGGTGATGAGGTTATAATTCCACAGCCTTCGTATGTTTGTTATGAACCCATAACCGTTCTTGCAGGTGGTACACCCGTAATAATTGAAACAAAGGCTGAAAACGAGTTTAGAATAACTCCCGAAGAACTTAAAAAAGCAATAACTCCAAAAACAAAGCTTTTAATTTTACCTTATCCTTGCAACCCAACGGGTGCAATAATGCGCAAGTGCGACCTTGAAGCTATTGCTGAAGTGCTTAAAGATACTAACATTTTAATACTATCCGACGAAATATATTCGGAACTTACCTTCGGTACAGAAAAGCATGTAAGTATTGCAGAAATTGACGGTATGTGGGAAAGAACCGTTGTTGTAAATGGTTTTTCAAAAGCATACTCAATGACAGGTTGGCGACTTGGCTACGCAATGGGACCCGAAGAAATAATTAAACAGGTAACAAAAATACACCAATTTTCAATTATGTGCGCACCTACTATTTCGCAGTATGCTGCAGTAGAAGCACTTATAAACGGCGATGATGATATTGCGGAAATGCGCGAAGAATACGATATGCGCAGAAGAATTATTGTAGACGGCTTTAATAAGCTTGGGCTTACTTGTAGGGAACCGTTAGGCGCTTTCTATGCATTCCCGTCAATTGAATCTACAGGACTTTCTAGTGACGAGTTTTGCGAAAAACTTCTTTATTCTAAAGGTGTTGCAATTGTACCTGGAACTGCCTTTGGTAAAGGTGGAGAAGGCTTTGTGCGTGCATCATATTGTTATTCTATTGACCATATTAAAATTGCACTTGAAAGAATAGGAGAATTTTTAAAGGAGTTGAAATAATGCCTTTAACAGCAAAAGCCTACGCTAAAATTAACCTTTTTCTTGATATAACAGGAAAAAGGGAAGATGGATATCACGAGCTAGATTCTATCTTTCAGGCTGTAAGTTTATATGATACGGTTTCGCTTTCGCTTTGCGAAAAAGACATAACGGTTGTTTGCGATAATAGTGAACTTTCAGGAGAAAGCAATATTGTATATAAAGCTTGCAAACTTTTCTTTGAAGATGTTGGCTATAATGGCGGTGTAAATATTACCATTAGCAAAAACATTCCTGTTGCAGCAGGTCTTGCAGGTGGCAGTGCCGATGCAGCTGCAACTCTTTGGCTGCTTAATATTGCCTTAAATGCAGGCAAATCGATTGACCAATTAAGTTTAATGGCATTAAAACTTGGCGCAGACGTTCCGTTCTGTCTTGTTGGTGGTACTGCTCGCGTTAAGGGTATTGGAGAAAAAATTCAAACGGTTAACACGCCACTTATACATTATGTTTTGCTTAAAGAAAAAGAAAAACAGTCAACAGGCAAAATGTTTGCTAAAATCGACGAAACCGACTATGAAACAACCCAAAGTATTGAAGAAATGCTTGAAGGACTAAACACTTCAACTCTTTCAAAGGTTTCTAATAATCTATTTAATGCGTTTTCGTTTTGTTGGGAGTTTGATGAGTTAACGGCACCATTTGCACAATATAAAAATAAAGGTGTGTTTTTAAGTGGTTCAGGCCCCACCGTTTGTGCTATTTTCGAAAGCGAAGAAGAAGCAGTCGGTTGCGCTAACCAACTTAAATCAAAAGGCTTAAATGCATTTTATGCCTATTCGGTTAACTGTGGGGTAGAAGTTGTATAATACTTAAAATTTTTGTCAATAATTCAGTCATCAAACAAAAAAGGACTGTTTTATTTATGAAAACAAAAGCATTTAACATTGCCTTAATATGCGCGCTAGTATCTGCCATTATGGTTTCTATGATAAGCTTTGAAGCGTCTTGCGAAGAAATGTATGACAACATTATAAGAATTAGAATTCTGGCTAATTCAAATGCAAAAGCCGACCAAGAACTTAAACTGCAAATACGTAATGATATACTTGAATTTTCAAAAGATATGTTTTCAGGTGTAAATTCTTATGAAGATGCAGTTATCATTACTAATGAAAATTCGCAAGAACTACTCGGCGTCGCTAGAAATACTATAAGGGAAAACGGATATGATTACACCGTTTCATTAGAATTTAAAGATGAGTTTTTCGATACCAGAGTGTACGACAACTTCACACTTCCTGCAGGAATATATAAAACAGCAGTTTTTACCGTAGGGGAAGGCAAAGGTCAAAATTGGTGGTGCGTAATATTCCCACAGGTCTGTGTTGGCGCTTGTTCAGGAAACTTGGAAGATTCAATTTCTAAAGCTTCATCAGACTATGCATACAATGCAGAAGACTATGTTATTAAATTCAAAACGGTTGAAATTTTAGAAAAAGTAAAAAAATA
>JAFOFE010000109.1 GCA_017387475.1 Clostridia bacterium
CAAGGCTATTGCGGACTTTTACAGCAGCTTTGCGACCTGCTAAATATAAACCACAACGCAAATTATTATATTGGCCGTTATTCTGTTTCGGCAACGGCTTTAAAGCTTTATAAAGTAGCGTATTAACAAAAATTACCTGTTGGGGGCACTTTCTTACGAAGTGTCCCCTTTTTCTTTTGTTTTGGCAATATTCCACTTGTTTAAAAACCTAAATAAATATGTTAAAAGGGCAAGAAGAAACTTCTTGCCCCTTTTATATTTATTCTTTTCATAAACGGCGTGCCTTTTACGCCACGCCCTACGCTCGCCGTGAAGTTTTATATAATTTTGTGCCGAAGGCACTCATTCACTCGGCCCCGGGCCCTTGGCCCTTGGCACTAAAAAAGCACCCCGAAGGGTGCTTTTTTTATTATCCACCAAGATATGCTTTTTTAACCTGATCGCTTGCTGCAAGCTCTGCGCCTGTGCCCGAAAGAACAATTTCGCCAAGCTCTAAAACATAGGCTCTATCACTAATTGCAAGTGATTTACCTGCGTTCTGTTCAACAAGAAGAACGGTTGTACCATCATCTCTGAAATCTTTAATAATTTCAAAAACGTGGTCTACAAGTAATGGGGAAAGACCCATTGAAGGCTCATCTAAAAGCAGAAGTTTAGGATGGCTCATCATTGCTCGGCCCATTGCAAGCATTTGCTGCTCGCCACCCGAAAGGGTGCCTGCAATTTGGTTGCGACGTTCGCCAAGACGTGGGAAACGTGTGTAAATTTTTTCAATATCTTCCTTAACAGCCGACTTATCTTTTTGTGAAAAGCCACCCATTAAAAGATTTTCGTAAACTGTAAGTTCTTGGAAAATTCTGCGTCCTTCGGGAACCTGTGCCATTCCAAGATGTACAATTTTGTGGCAGGGTGTTTTTGTAATATCGTGGCCATCGAAAATAACACTGCCGCCCCTTGTGGGGATAAGGCCAATTATAGACTGCATGGTGGTTGTTTTTCCTGCGCCGTTTGCACCAATTAAGGTAACAATTTCGCCTTCGTTAACTTCGAAGCTAATGCCTTTAAGCGCCTGAATAACACCGTAATACACCTGCAGGTCTTTTACTTCAAGTAATGCCATAGTGTGTTATCCTCCGATGTATGCCCGAATTACTTCGGGGTCGTTAAGTGCTTGTTCAGCTGTGCCTTGCGCTAATACTGTACCAAAGTTAAGTACTGTAACTTCATCGCAAAGACCCGAAACAAACTTCATATCGTGTTCAATAAGAAGAACCGTCATATCGAACTCATCACGAATGCGACGAACGATAGTCATAAGTTCGGCTGTTTCGTTGGGGTTCATACCTGCTGCAGGTTCGTCAAGAAGCAGAAGCTTGGGATTGGTTGCAAGCGCACGCGCAATTTCAAGCTTTCTTTGCTTACCGTAAGGCAGGTTACAAGAAAGGAAGTTTCTTTCTTCTTCAAGTCCTACAACACGAAGAATTTCCTTTGCTTTTGCGCGCATTGCCTTTTCTACCTTAAAATGACGGGGTAAACGAAGCATACTGTCAATTAAAGAACACTTGAATTCAGGTTGGTCGTGAAGGCCAACAAGAACGTTACGAATAACCGTCATATTATTGAAAAGACGAATGTTTTGGAAGGTGCGAGCAATGCCCTTGTGGTTAATTACCATTTGGGTTTTGCCTGTAATGTCTTCGCCATCAAGGAAAACCTTACCTGTTGTGGGCTTATAAACACCTGTTAAGATGTTGAAAATTGTGGTTTTACCGGCGCCGTTAGGACCAACAAGTCCGTAAAGCTGCTTTTTCTTAATTTCAAGGTTAACTTCGGATACAGCCTTAAGACCACCGAAGGAAATACCTAAATTTTCTGTTTTAAGGATAATATCAGCCATTACACGCCCTCCTTTTTATCGGGGTCGAGGGTTGACATTTGTGGTTGAACATCAACCGATAAAATCTCGTTCATTGCTATTTTAGTTGGTACTCGGTCCCACTTCGCTTCGTCATCGTGCTGATGGTTCGGGTCGAACTTTCTTTTTAACACAGACTGTAAATTGAAGCGATCACGGAAGTTTTTAAGCGCTGGAGCATTGTTATAAATAACAATTACAATAAGGATAAGCGCATAAAGAAGATCCTGAAGTACGGCAAGGTCGCCTGTAAGAACGGTTTGAAGTGTGTTATCTAAATAGGTAATAAGAGTAGCTGCAATAATGGAGCCGTTAATGCTACCCATACCACCAAGAACAACCATAACAAGAATTTCAATTGAATAGTTGTAGCTGAACTTTGAAGACTGAACGTTGTAGTTAGAATAGCTGTAAAGTACACCTGCAACGCCTGCGAAAAGCGAAGAAATGGTGAATACTGCAAGCTTATACTTTGTTACGTTAATACCTGTTGCTCTGGCAGCAATTTCGTTATCACGGATAGCTGTAATTGCACGGCCGTGTTTTGAACGAATAAGGTTTTGGGTAACAGCCAAGCAAACAAGAACTAAAACGAAAGCAATAATGAACAAGATGCTTTTGTTGTAACGTGGTGTAGAAAGACCAAGCGCGCCACCAAAAGATTCCGAACTTGTGTTCATAAATACCGAACGAACAATTTCACCGAACGCAAGTGTTACAATTGCAAGGTAGTCGCCCTTTAAACGAAGTGCAGGAAGACCAATTACAATACCGAAAAGTGCTGCAACAACACCACCTACGATAAGTGAAATAACAAGCGCAATTTCTTTGCCTGCAGGAACACCTTTAAGCATAGGCTCTAAAATAACCGAAGCCTTACCACCAAGATATGCGCCAACGCACATAAAGCCTGCGTGGCCAAGTGATAATTCGCCAAGGAAGCCAACAACCATTGAAAGTGAAACGGCAAGAATTATTGAAATTGCAATTTTTTCAAGAAGATAGAGAGCCGAAGAAGGTAATGCACCGGCAAAAGCAAGCGCACCAAACACTACTGTTACAATTGCTACTGCAATGTAGTTTACATAATGTTTCCATTTGATATTGGTTAATTTGTTTGCCATTATACCTTTTCCCTCCTTACCTTACCTAAAATTCCGCTTGGACGGACAAGAAGTATTACAATAAGAACTAAAAATTCAATAGCATCGGTATAAGGTGCAATAGCAGGAACGGTTAAAGACAAAGCTTCAACTATACCCATAAGAATACCACCGACCATTGCGCCGGGGATAGAACCGATACCACCGATAACGGCAGCAGTAAATGCCTTGATACCAGGCATTGCGCCAAGTGTATTTGAAAGAGAGGGAGACTTCATAAGCATAAAGAAGCCTGCAAATGCAGCAAGACCGGAACCAATTGCAAAGGTAATTGTAATAATTGCATTTACGTTAATACCCATAAGCTGTGCTGCGCCCTTATCTTCGGAAACGGCTATCATTGCGCGACCTGTTTTTGTGTATTTAACAAAAAGGGATAAGGTTAACATAATAACCACAGAGCAGCCAAGAGTTATGAGCATATAGTATGGCACGGTAAGGCTTCCGATAGTTAAATTACCAAGGTCGGCAACAATAACCATTTTGGGTGCCGAACCAAAGATAATTTGTGCAGTTGACTGTAAAAGGTAGCTTACGCCGATAGCAGTAATTAAAACGGCAAGGGGCGAAGCGCCACGAAGTGGCTTGTACGCAACCTTTTCAATAGATATACCAAGCACAACGCAGAAAAGCACAGCAACAGCCAAACCTAAAATTGGGTTGCCGATGCCTGCCATTGTAAGATATATCATATAACCACCCACCATGATAACATCACCGTGGGCAAAGTTAAGCATTTTTGCAATACCGTAAACCATTGTATAGCCAAGCGCTATAACGGCGTAGGTACTACCAATACTTAAACCGTTAAGTAAAGTTTCGATAAATTCCATAAAAAATCCTACATTCTAATTAGCACAATTTGCCGGAGCAGAAAATCTGCACCGGCAAACAGTGTATTTATAAGTTTTGAAAAAGATTATTCTTCGTTAGCAGTTTTAAGAACGTACTTGATAGCGCCCTTTGCAACGTAACCGTTAGCCTGCCACTTAATGTCGGTACCGGTAACACCGGAGTAGCTGAAGTCGCCGCCGAATTGACCCTTTAAGATATCGCAAAGGTCAGAAGCAGAGATAGTAACGTCGATTTCGGTGCCTGCATCGATAGCAGCCTTCATTGCATTGAAGATAGCATATACGCAGTCGTAAGCAGATGCGCCGAACTGGTTAAGAGTTTCTGCATCGTACTTTTCGGTGTACTTCTTAATGAAGTCTGCAGCTGCGCCTTCGGTAGCGTTAGAATCGAAGTGAGAAAGCATAGAAACTTCTTGAGGAATTACAGAGAAATCATCGAACTGACCAGCAAGACCGTCGAAACCGTCGCAGCCGTAGTAAACAGCGTCTTTAGCGATGATGTCTTTAGCCTGATTCATGAATACAGAAGCAGGTTGATAGTAGATGGGCATGAAGATAAATTTGCAATCTTTAAGAGTATTTATTTGTGTAGAGAAGTCGGAAGCTTCGCCGGTGAATACAGTTTCGGTAATTTTGATGTCGGCATTGATAGCTTCTTTGAACTGCTTGTAGATACCGTCAGAGTATGGGTCGTCGGACTTGTAGAATACGCCGATTTCCTTAAGGCCAAGGCCGTTTACATAATCTGCAGCAACTTTACCCTGGTTACCGTCTGCGAAGCACATTTGATAACCGTTGTCGAATTCGGGAATCTTGTCGCCGGAAGCAGAAGGTGTAAGGAAGAATACGTTATCTTCAACAGAAAGCTTTGAGTACTCAAGACCGGGGCCTGTAGTAACAGTACCTAAAGATACCTGCATACCACCTTCGAGCATAGAAGCGTAGTTAGCAGCAACCTTGGTAGGATCGTGAACGTCGTCGGTAGCAACGAGCTTAAACTTAACGCCGTTTAAACCGCCTGCTGCGTTGATTTCGTCAACAGCCATTTGAGCAGAGTTTTTAACAGCTACACCGTAAACAGCAGCAGCACCGGTAAGGGGGCCGGAAACACCGATAACGAATTCGGTATTATTTGCAGTATAGCTTGTTGTGCCGCCACAAGCGGCAAAGGTTGCGAGCATTGCAATAGCTAATACTAAAGCAAGTGCCTTTTTGAACATTGATTTCATAATTAAAATCTCCTCTTTCCTAATATAAAATATTTCAAAAAATATCTTTTTCCTATTTTAGCACAGTAAAGCGAAAAAGAAAACTGTTAATAATGACAAAATTACAGAAAATTTTTGTTACTTTTCACCAAAACTGCATTAAATAAGCAACATTCTGTCATTTGCGGCGCCATCGGAACCTGCTTTTGCAAATGCAGCAAGCAAATCTTCAACCGTAAGCTTTTGCTTTTCTTCGCCCTTAATATCAAGAATAATTCTGCCTGCATTCATCATAATAAGACGGTTGCCGTAAGCAATAGCATCCTTCATATTGTGGGTTATCATAATAGTTGTAAGTTTTTCTTCTTCAACAATTTCCTTTGTAATGGAAAGCACCTTTGCAGCAGTCTTTGGGTCAAGCGCTGCAGTGTGTTCATCTAAAAGAAGAAGCTTGGGGTGGTTCATTGAAGCCATAAGCAAGGTAATAGCCTGACGCTGACCACCCGAAAGAAGCCCTACCTTATGGAACAGACGGTCTTCAAGACCTAAATCGAGTCGGGAAAGCAATTGACGGTAAATTCTTCTGTCTTTATCGTTAATAGCCCACGAAAAACCACGAGATTTACCACGGCGCATAGCAAGCGCCATATTTTCTTCTATCCACATATCTGCAGCAGTACCTGTCATTGGGTCTTGGAACACACGGCCAATGAACTTTGCTCTTTTATATTCGGGAAGCTTGGTAATGTCTTCGCCGTCTATAACAATGCTGCCTGCATCTACGGGGAATGTTCCTGCAATTGCGTTAAGCATTGTAGATTTACCTGCGCCGTTACCACCAATAACGGTTACAAAATCGCCGTCTTCAAGGGTAAGCGATAAATCGTTAAGCGCAACCTTTTCGTTAGGAGTGTCGGCATTGAATATTTTAATTATATTTTTAAGTTCTAACATTTAAGCCGCCTCCTTCTTTTGAACGATAGGTTTTTTAAAGTATGTCTTTTTAAGGTAAGGAATAGCAAGGAATATTGCAACAACCAAAGCAGAAAGCATCTTTAAGAGGTCGGTATCAAGACCCAAGAAGATAACGGTTTGGTAAACAATGTAATAAGCTATACCACCAAGAAGCACACCTGTAAGTCTTATAACAAAGTTGTGTCCCATACGGGAAACAATAACTTCGCCAATAATTACGGCAGCAAGGCCAATAACAATAGCGCCTCGGCCGTCGGAAATATCTGCCTTACCTGAATACTGTGCAAGAAGTGCGCCTGCAAAAGCAACAATACCGTTGGAAAGCGCAAGACCTACAACCTTGTTGAAGTTTGTGTTAATTCCCTGTGCGCGCGACATTTTTTCGTTGCAACCGGTTGCACGGATAGACATACCGTAGCGAGTACCGAAGAACCAATAAAGTATAGCAACAAGCGCAACGCAAGCAAGCGCCAAATAAACCAAAGATTCGTACTTATGAAGCTGGGTAACAAGCACATCGAACTTTCTTGCAGGAAGCGCTTGGTTTGCCTTGCCCATAATTTTAAGGTTAACCGACCATAAAATAAGTTGGGTTAAAATACCCGAAAGAATTGCAGGAATGCCCATAACTGTATGGAAAACACCTGTTACAAGACCGGCTGCCATACCTGCAACGAAGGCAACGCCCATTGCAGCCCACACGTTCCAACCGTTTACCATAAGCATTGCACAGGTTGCCATACCGGTAACCATAGAACCGTCAACAGTAAGGTCGGCAAGGTCTAATATTTTATATGTAATATATACACCTATTGCCATAATGCCCCAAATCATACCTTGGGCAGCTGCGCCCGGCATTGCGGCAAGCCAATTTAAAAAGTCCATAATAAAGCTCCTAAAAATAGAAATAATGTGCCGCGGCACCTAGGCAGCGGCACATATTATTTTATATCATACCAAACTTAAATTCAAGCAAATTATTTAAGTTCTTCGTATCCTTCGGGGATAGTAATTCCAAGTTCTTCGCAAAGGGTCTTGTTGTACTTCTTAACGGGGTTGTTATCGTACTGAATAGCCATTTCGGAAATGTCAGCTTCGCCCTTTAAGATTTTAACAGCCATTTCACCTGTGGTTCTGCCAAGTTGTTCGTAGCTGATAGAAAGTGTTGCAACACCACAGCCTGTGCAGATACCTGCTTCACCTGCAATGATGGGAACCTTTTTGGGAGCAACTGCGCCGTTGATGGTTTCGGTGCAGGATGCTGCAGTGTTATCGGTGGGGATGTAGATAGCGTCGCAAGCAGAAGCAGCAGCTTCAGCAACACTTGCTACGTCTTCACTACCGTTGAAGCCGAAGTCTTTAACGGTAATGCCTTTGCCTTCAAGATAGTCTTTAACTACCTTAACCTGATAAGCAGAGTTAGCTTCTGCCTTGCAGTAAAGCATACCAACTGTTTTAGCAGTAGGAACGATATCAATAATCATTTGAGCCTGCTCGGTAAGGGGGGCAAGGTCAGATGTACCGGAAACGTTGCCGCCAACTGTACCGTTGAAATCTTCAATTTCAAGAGCAACGCCGTATTCGGTTACAGATGTACCAAGAATGGGAATTTCGGTAGTAGCGTTGTATGCAGCCTGAAGTGCAGGTGTAGCATTTGCTAAAATTAAATCTACCTTCTTGGAAACGAAGTCGTTTACAGCTGTAGTACAGGTGTCGGGGTTGTTAGCAGCATCAACTTCAATAAAATCAATGTTTTCTGCGCCGAATTCTTCAATAAGAACATCTTTAAAGCCTTTAGTTGCAGCATCAAGTGCTTCGTGCTTTACGATTTGAACTATACCAACGGTAATTTTGTCCTTTGCATCTGCGTCGGTGTTTGCTGCGCCACAACCTGCGAAACAACCACAGATAAGCGCCAGTGTCATAATAAGTGCTAATAATTTCTTCATAATAATTCTCCTAATTTTTTAATAACGGGAAGCAGGGTGGCTTGGAGGGGGAAGAAAGGACCCATGCCCGTCTTTTGGGGCAACCAAACCCTGCGCCCCCCGTCGATGTTGTCTAGTATAACGCTTTAAAGCATTAAAGTCAAGTGTTTTTTTCAAATTTTTTAAAAATTTTTTTATCGCGCTAAAGCAAACCCCCAAAAACCCTTTAAAATAAAGGCTTTTCTGCTATAAAAAATATACTAAATTTTTTTGCAAACTGTTTTTTTGCGCAATATTTCCAACATTTTGTGTGCCAAAAAGCTTATTTTCATTTGAATACGGTGTCTTTTTGTGATATACTAATTACAGTAAAACACTTTCCTACCCTGTTCGTGTATGTTAGCATTTATAACCCTACAACCTTTAACTTGGGGCCTAACCTTGTATGGATGGTGAGCAGGCCTCCCGATTTTATCGGACGTTGGAAGCCCGAACCATGCAGGCGGCACCCACCTGCTATATCGCAGGTTATCATATGCCCTTACGGCAGGGTGGGAGTAGAGACGCACTTCCTTATGAAGTGCGTCTCAGTTATATTCGCCTGTCGGCGAGTGATATTGCTTCGCAGTGATATTTGAACTTCGTTCAAGTTATATTGCCTTCGGCAGTTAAAGTGGCGAATATAATATAACTGAAACCGAAAGGTTTCAATATCACTATTGCCGCAAGGCAATAATATCACTCCGACAAAGTCGGAATATAACTCGAAAGACCGTTTTTTCTATGTATAATAACGTTAGAGGTGACAACAGTGTCTGATAGCATTTTAAGAGATAAAGCAAAAAGTTTTGCGAAGAACGTCGTTTTTCTTTGCCGTGAGATGAAATCGACTCACAAAGAAGCAGTTTTAATTAATCAATTACTTCGCTCGGCAACTTCTATTGGTTCAAACTTGCACGAAGCTCAATATGCTCAAGGAACAAAAGATTTTATTTCAAAACTTGAAATTGCTCAAAAAGAATGTTACGAAACGGAATATTGGTTAGAGCTTCTTTTTGAAACAGGTTGTATGAATGAAGAAACATATAAAGACGTTCAAAACGAATGTGGCTCTATTCGCCGAATGTTAATTTCATCACTTAAAACAATTAAATCTAAATAGTATTAAGTCTGAAACTGTTTTGCGGTTTCAGACTTTTTTCTAGTTTTCAGTTAATAGATAATAGTGAATAATGTGGTTTTCTGCAAACATAATTGACACATTGTAGGGCGAGGAAGTCTTCCCTCGCCCTACACTCGCCGTTAAGTTAGGTAGTAAATTGTGGAATGATAAACGGCGTGCCGGGGTGATTCCCCTAATAGGGGAAATGTCCGAAGGACAAAAGGGTCTGGGCAAAGCCGTACCGGACGCGCCCTACGGTTGCCGTTAAGTTTTATATAAATTTTGTGCCGAAGGCACTCCTTTCCCTTGGCCCTTGGCCCTTGGCGCTAGGCCCTTTTGGACGGAACGAGGGAAGATGCCGTCCCCTACTCCTGACCACTAAAAAGCTCATAAATTTTTTCTTTTTCGGCAAGCCAAGGCGAAAAGGCTGTGGCGCTGCCTGCAGCCACTGCAAACTTTAAGCTTTCCTTAAAATTTGCAGTTTGCTTATATTTATAAATAAAGCCTGCCACCATACTGTCGCCTGCGCCAACGGTATTAACTGCATTTCCCTTATGTGCAGGGCAAAAATGTTCGCCACCTGCCATATCCACAAGTATAGCACCGTCGCCACCTAAAGAAACAAGAACGTTTTGCGCCCCCATCTCTATTAATTTTTTGGCGTAAAAAATTATTTCTTCTTTTGTTTTAATTTCGGCTGTGAAAAGGTCGCAAAGTTCATCAATATTAGGCTTTATAAGAAAGGGTTTAGCCTTTAGCGCTGCCTTTAAGGGTTCCCCCACGGCATCGACAACAACATTTACCCCATTTTTAACGCTTTTTGCAAGGTTAAAATATATATCTTGGCTAGTGCCCTTTGGAATACTGCCCGAAAGGCAAAGCCAATCGCCCGAAACAAGCTCGCCTAACCTTTCTTTAAGGCAGGAAATATCGCTTTCGGTAAGGGTTATACCACTTGCGTTAAATTCGGTAATTTCGCCCGAATCAAGTTTTACGTTTATTCTTGTATTGCCGTTTGCCTTTTTAAAATTGCAATTTATATTTTCTTCTTCCAACAGTCTGCAAAGCTCGTTTCCCGTAAAGCCACCTGCAAAACCAAGCGCCGTTGTTTTTTCGCCAAGCCTTGTAAGCAAAACAGAAACATTAATTCCCTTGCCACCGGGCACAAAATATTCTTCCCTTGTTCTGTTGGTTTTGCCAACATTAAAACTATCGGCAACAGCCACATAATCTAGCGAAGGGTTAAGGGTTAAGGTATAAATCATTATAATTTCTCCACTGCAAAAAGACCGAGACCCTTAATTTTAAGAGCTCGGTCTTTTTTTACTATTCTTCGTTAATTTCGAACATATCCTGAAGTCTTTCAATAAATGCATCGGCAACGAATTCATACTCGTCGTCGTCTTCGATGGGGTAAAGATATTCTTCACCGTTTTCTTCGCCCACCTTAACAATAACAAGCTCGCCACTGTCTTCAAGCATTTCTTCGGGATTTTCGAAGATAGGAAGCATTGCAAGATATCTTCCGTCGTCCGATTCAATAGCATCAAGCACTTCGAAAGAGTATTCTTTGCCTTCGTCGTCGGTTAAATTTATAATATCGGGATTATATTCTTTATTTTCGCTCATTTTTCGTTCTCCTATACATTAATATACTATTATATTAAGCGTTTTTCTAAAATTAGTCAAATAATTCTTTTACCTTATCGAAAAATGACTTCTTCTTATCATAATTCTTGTCTTCGGTTGCATCTTCAAAGGCTTTAAGTAAATCTTTTTGCTTTTTATTAAGGTTTTTAGGCACTTCTACATTAATAATAACATATTGGTCGCCCTTCATGAAGCTTTTAAGGTGCTTAATGCCCTTATCGCGAAGCTTGAATTTTTCGCCCGGCTGTGTGCCTTCGTGTATGTTGAACTTAACCTTGCCGTCAAGGGTAGGCACAATAATTTCTGCGCCAAGAGCTGCCTGTGCAAAGGTAATTGGAATTTCGCAATAAACATCGTAGCCGTGTCTTTCGAAGAAGGCGTGGGGTCTTACCGAAACATCAATAATAAGGTCGCCGTTTGGTCCACCGTTTGAACCAACGCTTCCCTCGCCCACAATAGAGAAAGCCTGACCGTCGTCAATACCTGCAGGAATTTCAATTTCTTTGTCAATAGTGTGTCTGATTTTTCCAAGTCCGTTACAAGATTTACAGGGTTTTTCAATAGTCTTGCCCCTACCACCACACGCATCGCATGGATGGGTTTCAATAGACATAAAGAAACCACCACGCTGAATTGTAATTTGACCTGTACCTTTACACTTTGTACAGGTTACGGGTGTGCAGCCGGCTTCTGCGCCTGAACCATCACATTCAGTGCAGTTTTCAATTCTTGTAACCTTAATTTTCTTTTTACAGCCCTTTGCAGCTTCTTCAAAAGAAATAACAACACGATTTTCTACATCGCCACCACGTCTTGGTGCGTTGGGGTTTCTTCCTCTGCCACCACCAAAGCCACCACCGGTGAACATATTGAAAATATCACCAAGGTCGAAATCTACGCCACCACCGAATGGGTTGCCACCACCAAATGGGTTACCGCCTGCATTAAAGTTGGGGTCTACGCCTGCGTGGCCGAACTGGTCGTAACGAGCCTTTTTGTCTTTATCGGACAATACTTCGTAAGCTTCTGCCACTTCTTTAAAGTTCTTTTCGGCTTCGGCATCGCCCGGATGTAAGTCGGGGTGGTACTGTTTAGCCTTTTTTCTGTATGCTTTTTTTATTTCATCGTCGCCTGCGCCCTTTTGAACGCCAAGGACTTCGTAATAATCTCGTTTATCTGCCAACTAAAAAACCTCCGGTTTTTATAGGGCCCGGGGCCCAGGGCCCAGGGCTTAGGGAATGGTGTGCCTTACGGCACAAATATATATATGTCGCAAAGCGACTCCTTTCCCTTGGCCTTAGGCGCTTGGCCCTTGGCCCTTTCAAACAAATAAGCCCTGCGGCTTATTTGTTTGAATCATCAACATCTGTATAATCAGCATCGTACACGTCGGGGCCTGCTGCATTACCTGCATCTGCGCCACCTTGTTGTGCCTGCTGTGCTTCGGCTGCTGCCTTATAAAGCTTTTCGCTTACGGCATAAACCTGCTTTTGAAGTTCTTCTTGTTTTGCCTTAATTGCATCAAGGTCGTCGCCCTTTAAAGCTTCCTTTAATGCTTCTTTAGCATCTTCAAGACCCTTCTTTTCGTCTTCGGTAATCTTATCGCCCATTTCGGAAATGGTCTTTTCGGTTGTATATACCATTTGGTCAGCAGAGTTGCGAAGGTCTACTTCTTCTCTGCGCTTTTTGTCTTCTGCTGCATACTGTTCAGCTTCTTTAACAGCCTTATCAATATCGTCTTTAGACATATTGGTAGAAGCAGTAATTGTAATAGACTGTTCTTTGCCTGTGCCAAGGTCTTTTGCAGAAACGTTAACAATACCGTTTGCGTCGATATCGAAGGTTACTTCAATTTGGGGGATTCCACGGGGAGCAGGAGCAATTCCGTCGAGTTTGAAGATACCAAGGGTCTTGTTATCTCTTGCAAATTCTCTTTCACCCTGAAGAACGTGAACTTCAACAGAAGTCTGACCGTCTGCTGCAGTAGAGAAGATTTGGCTCTTCTTTGCAGGAATTGTGGTATTTCTGTCGATAACCTTTGTAGAAACGCCACCCATGGTTTCAATACCTAAAGAAAGGGGTGTTACGTCAAGAAGAAGGAGTCCCTTAACGTCGCCACCAAGTACGCCACCCTGAATTGCAGCGCCAAGTGCTACACATTCGTCGGGGTTAAGACCCTTGCTGGGTTCCTTGCCAATGAAGTTTTTAACTGCTTCTTGAACAGCAGGAATACGTGAAGAACCACCAACCATAAGAACCTTATGAATTTCGTTCTTGTTAAGGCCGGAATCGGAAAGTGCCTGACGAACAGGACCCATAGTAGCTTCTACAAGGTCGTCGGTAAGTTCGTTGAACTTTGCACGGGTAAGGGTTGCTTCGTAGTGTTTAGGACCTGTTGCATCTGCAGTGATAAAGGGAAGGTTAATATCGGTTGTGGTCATACCCGAAAGGTCGATTTTAGCCTTTTCTGCAGCTTCCTTAATTCTTTGCATTGCCATTTTGTCGCCGGATAAGTCAATTCCGTTTTCAGCCTTAAAGCCTGCAACTATCCAGTCCATAATGCGCTTATCGAAGTCGTCGCCGCCAAGACGGTTGTTACCTGCAGTAGCAAGAACTTCCTGAACGCCGTCGCCCATTTCAATAATAGAAACGTCGAAGGTACCACCACCAAGGTCATAAACCATAACCTTTTGGTCGTCTTCCTTATCAATAGAGTAAGCAAGCGCAGCTGCAGTAGGTTCGTTAATGATTCTCTTTACATCAAGACCTGCAATTTTACCTGCATCCTTGGTAGCCTGACGCTGTGCGTCGGTAAAGTAAGCAGGAACTGTAATAACTGCTTCGCTTACGGTTTGGCCAAGATATGCTTCTGCATCTGCCTTTAACTTTTGAAGAATGATAGCAGAAATTTCTTGTGGGGTGTAAGCCTTATCGTCGATAGAAACGGTTTTGCCTGTACCCATATCACGCTTGATAGATGAAATTGTACGGTCGGGGTTGGTGATAGCCTGACGCTTTGCAACCTGACCTACCATTCTTTCGCCTGTTTTAGAAAACGCAACAACAGAAGGGGTAGTTCTAGCGCCTTCAGCGTTTGCGATAACTACTGCTTCGCCACCTTCCATAACAGCAACGCAGGAGTTTGTTGTTCCTAAATCAATTCCAATAATTTTTCCCATTGTAATTTTCCTCCGTAAAATAATGATGCTTCGCCTTACGGCGAAATGATGTTTTGTTTTACAAAATGATGCTGCCCTTTCGGGCAATGATGCTTTGCCTTACGGCAAAATTTTGGTGTGCCTTACGGCACCTATTTATAAAATGTCTTTTGACATATTATTTTTTGCTGTTTTACAAGACGTTATGAGCATTACTCGCAGTCTGGTGCAGTCTTCATTCAACTTTTCAAAAAGGTTTTTATCAATATATCCTGTTTCAAAAAGCAATTTTAGCCAATAGCCTGTTTCATTTGCTTCTTTAAGCGCAATTTGCAGTTTTGAAATAAAATCTGCTTTGCTTTGTGCATATTGTGCTTCATTGATATTTGCTCCTATTGACGTTCCGCTTCTGCCTATTTGGTTTGAAATAATAGTTTCTTTTTTTCTTTTAATTCTCTGACGAGCGATATTACGTCTTTTGCAAAATGAAAAGATAAATCAACAAGCTTGTTTTCTTTCATCTTTTCTCTCCTTTTGTTCACGAAGTGAACTCCTTAATTTGCGTTAAGCGCAACCTTCATACACCGAAGGTGTCCTTCATGCCGAAGGCCCTTCGTTGCGAAGCTGCTTAATTGCGAACTAACGATGTTAGTTCGCAACCTGAACCATTGCAGGTCTAACGACTGTGTCGCCGAACTTATAGCCCTTTTGAAGCACCTGTGAAATTACGTTTTCGCCAAACGCTTCGTCTTCAATGTGCATTATGGCTTCGTGTAAGTTCGGGTCGAAGGTTTCGCCAACAGCGCCAATTTCTACAAGACCAAGTTTGCCCGATAAATCGGAAAGCTGTTTAACAATTAACTCTATACCTTTATTATACTGTTCGGTGCCGTGTTCAAATTCATTTGCACGCTCGGCATTGTCAAGTATAGGTAAAAGATTCTTCATAACCGAAGCCTTTGCATACTCTGCAGTAAAGATTTTTTCTTTTTCGGTACGCTTTTTATAGTTATCGAACTCGGCTGCTGTGCGAAGAAGTAAATCTTTTTGTTTTTCAAGCTCTGCTTTTAATTCTTCAAGCTCTTTATCCTTTTTAGATTTCTTTTTAGGAGCAGCTTCCTTCTTTTCGGTAGTTTCTTCGGTATTTTTAACCTCGTCTGCCATCTTTATTCCTCCAATCCTTTAAGCACTTCGCTCATTAAGGCGCCAACCCTTGCTGCCAAATATTCAGCGCAGGGCATTATGCTTTCATAAGCCATTCTGGTAGGTCCGATTACTGCAATTCTTCCAAGTTTATTATCCCCGTAAGATGCAACAACCATTCCTGTAGGTGCTAATTCAAAATAATCTGTATCATCGCCAAACACAACCCCAACGGGTGTATTTACCTTTGAAAGTATGCTGTGTACGGCATCGCCTGTACGCAGTATTTCAAGCATTCTTTTAGCGTCGGTATCGCTTGGGCATATCGAAAACAGGTTTGCTTCGCCAAAGGTGTCTACCCTTGTTGCCCTTAATTCCTTTGCCATATCAAACACGCAGGATAAAAGTGGCGCCAGGCTTAACGCATCGAACCCTGCCGATATTGCAATTGCTTGCAGATACGCTTTATCTAGTTTAGAAGCTTCCCTGCCACAAATTTTGCTTGCTGTAATGTTTTCAAAACGAATTGCAAGTTCTTGTGTGAAAGGACCACTTGTTCTAACAAGTCGGCTTCTTGTTCTTCCGTCATCGGTTATAACGAAAACTACGGCTGCGCCCCTACCCATTGGTAAAAGACTTACCTTTTTAATTATAACCCCTGTACCTACGCCCGAAGCAGAAACTGTGGGAAGTCCGGTAAGGTTAGAAAGAATTTCTGCAGCAGAAGAACCAATACTGTCAACGTCGGGTCTAACGCCCGATAACATGGTGTCGATAATTTCTTTACCTTCGTTTGAAAGGTCTTGCTTGCCCATAAGCTCGGAAACATATAACCTATACGCCTTGCTTGTTGGCTGTCTGCCTGCAGAAGTGTGAGGTTGTTCAAGATACCCCATTTCGCAAAGCTCGCTCATTTCGTTACGAAGGGTTGCTGTTGAAGGGGACGAGGCCAAGCGCTGACTTAAAATTTTAGAACCGATAGGCTCGCCCGTTTGGATATGCGCCTTAACAATTTCGGCAAGTATTGCCTTTTTTCTTGGTGTTAGTTCCAAATTTAGCCCCCCTTTTTTTTGATCACTAACGGCGCGTCGAGGACGTCGCGCCCTACGGACCATATACATTAGCACTTGTTAGCACTCTAACACTTCGAGTGCTAACTGCAATAATAATGTACCACTAATTTTTACCTTTGTCAATAGCAAAACGGCATTTTTTTAAAATTTTCTTTGACTTTCCCTGACCTTGCGTTTTTTAAAACGCAATTAAATCCGTTTCTTTTGGAAACGAATGAAATCCCTTACGGAATGAAATCACTGCGTGATGAAATCCGCCGCTGCGGATGAAACTGATTTGATTTCATTTTGTGCGAAGCACAAGATTTCATTATAAAACGGAAGTTTTATGATTTCACCGTGCCTTTGGCACGATTTCATTATGTATATATATAATTTGCCTGTAAATAATACAAGAGAGGTGTTAATATGGAAATACTTGTGAATTGTTTAAAAGCCTTTGTAGTTGGTGGCGCTTTTTGCCTTATTGGGCAAATATTAATTGATTACACCAAGCTTACCCCTGCGCGTATTCTTACTTCTTATGTTGTTGCAGGTGTTGCCCTTTCTGCCTTTGGTATTTATGGGTATATTGTAGATTTTGCAGGAGCCGGCGCAACCGTACCACTTACGGGGTTCGGGCATCTTTTAGCCGAAGGGGTTAAAAAGGCAGTTAACGAATATGGCTTTATAGGTATATTTTCGGGTGGAATTTGCGCTGCAGGCGCAGGACTTGGCGCAGCCATTGTTTTTGGTTTTATTATGGCGCTAATATTTAAACCGGGGGACAGGAATTAGAGACCAGGGCCAAGGGCCAAGGGCCAGGGGCCGAGTGGAATGTGTGCCTTCGGCACGGAAATATATAAAACTTCACGGCGAGTGTAGGGCGCGTCCGGTACGGCTTTGCCCAGACCCTTTTGTCCTTCGGACATTTCCCCTATTAGGGGAATCACCCCGGCGCGCCGTTTATCATTCCACAATTTACTACCTAACTTCACGGCGAGCGTAGGGCGGGGCCTTGGTCCCGCCGTCCCCTACAATATTTCAATAATATTGTAAGGAAACGACAAAATTATTCCATATATTTTATATATGTCGCAATGCGACACCATTTTTATTCTTTATTATTTCTTATTTATTATTTAAAATGTGTGCCAGACGCATTCCTTCCCTTGGCCCTAGGCCCTTGGCGCTCGGCCCTAATAAAAAAAGCACCCTTTGGGGCACCCTCCGTAAGGAAGGTGCCCCAAGGTGGCTCTTGTATCTAAACTGAATAATTGATTTCGTTAAACGGTGTAGCCATTGGCTATGCCGTTTTTACTTTGCGTTCCGCCATATGCTTTTGGAACGCTTCTTCCATTTCTTCGGGAGTGAGTTCTCGGAGTATGCCAACGCCGTTGTAGTAAATATCTATGAGCTGAACTCTTTTGCCGTCAAGGTATCTTGGAGCGTGTACCACGATTTTATCAATGAACTCGTGTACCAACTCGGCGGTCAGTTCCTTGATTTCCGTTATTCGCTTGACCTTATCAATAAACCTCTGTAAACTTTCGGTCTTGTCCGTTTCAGTTTCAAGATAGGTTTCCATATCGGGAAGTGCGGCTTTCAGACCTCGCTGTTCTTCCTCATAGGATATTGACAAGGTGGCATATCGTTCATCGGATATTTTACCGATAGCGTTATCCTCGTAGAGTTTTTGTATTAAGCCGTCAATCTCTGTGATACGCTTCTTTGCCTTGTTCAGTTCTCGGCGTTTCTCCGCAAGTTCTCTTTTCTTATCCTCACTGTAACATTCCATCTGTTTACGGGCAAATTCCTTTTCAAAGGCTTGCACATTCAATAGGATGCGCCGCATACTTTCCAACACATTTTCCATTACCACCTTTTCACGAATATAGTGTGCGGAACATTCATCGGAGTTTTTGCGGAACGAGGAACAGAAGAAATATGCTTGCTCCCGTTTGTAGTTGTTTGTTACGCTGTAATACAATTTTTCTTCGCAATCTGCACAGTAGAGAAGTCCTGAAAACCAACTGACAATTCCGCTTTTGGTAGGTCTGCGGCGGTGTTGCCGAAGTTCCTGCACCAACTCAAATACCTCTCGGTTTATAATTGCCTGATGAGTGTTCGGGAAGATTTTCCATTCTTCCTGAGGTCTTTCAATTTTGATTTTGTTCTTAAAGGATTTGGTTGTGCTTCGGAAATTGACCGTATCACCGCAGTATTCTTGCTTAGAAAGAATGTTTGCTACGGTATCTGCACACCAATTATACGGAACGGCGGGCGGTTTACTGCAATTCCTGCCGATACTAATCCAATATTCCGTAGGTGTCGGCACCTTTGCGGCTTTGAGCCGCTTTGCGATCTGTGTCGGTCCAAGTCCTTCAACACATAGGGTGAAGATTTGTCTGACGGTCTTTGCCGCTTCTTCATCAACAATCCATTCCTTTGTGTTATCGGGATTTTTCATATACCCGAAAGGCGGATTTGTTGTAAGCGGTACGCCCGACATTCCCTTGTTCTTGAAAACATTGCGGACTTTTTGACTTGTGTTTTTAGCGTGCCATTCGTTGAATAGGTCTTGCATCGGAACAAGGTCGCTTATACCTTTTGCGGTGTCGATATTATCCATAATAGCGATATACCGAACACCTAAACTGTCAAACCCTTCTTCCAACAACTGCCCGACAACCAAGCGGTTACGACCAAGACGGGAATGGTCTTTTACGATAAGTGTACCAATCATTCCTTTTTCGGCAAGTTCCATTATCTCGGTGAAGGCAGGTCTTGCGAAAGTCGTTCCCGACCAACCATCATCTACAAATACACGGGTATTCTTAAAGCCATTGTCCTTAGCATACTTCTCAAGTATAGATTGCTGATTTTTAATACTGCCCGAAGTGCCTTCTTGCTCGTCATCACGGGACAAGCGGCAGTACAGAGCAGTGATCTTTTCTGACTGTTTGTTCATAGTTCTCCTTTCCACAGCCAGATATGATACGAATTGTAGGACATTCATATTATATCATATCTTCTGTTATACTTCAACACTTTAATGTGATAAATTGAAAGTTTTTCATTGTTTTTTCAAAATTATGCGTTCTACCTTTTCGGTGATATTTTCCGTTGCATCTTCCTTAAAAAAAGCTCTGACCGCATAAAGTGTACCGTCAATTTCCTTGACGAAGTTAATTGGTTCAAGGTACATATTCCTCTTAAACCAAGCAATACGTTCCTCTTTTGTAAGTGTTGCAAGGTAATCCGTTATTTCATCTATGACCTTGTAAATATCATCGTTTCTATCGGTATTTGTCATCGTTCCCAACCTCCTTTGTTTTTGGGTTTCTGTTTTCGTTCAGGTGCTTTCGGAACAGATTTATCATCCACCATGAAATCCCAATTGCTTGATTTGAGCTTTACAGGCTCTGCTTTCGGCTCTACGGGCTTATATTTCGGCTTAATGATTTTCTCAATAAACTCCATAACTTTCTTCGGAGCAAGCGCCAACGCTTCTAAAAACGGTTTGCATTTTGCTTTCAGTTCGGCAAGTTCCGTCTTAACTTCGGCAAGTCTGTCCTTGTATGCCTGTATGCTGCTTTCGAGAATAGAGATTGTCCGTCTGTTCACAAGACACTCCTTTGCCAAGTTGGATAGATAGGTGTAATCTTCACCCGACATTTGAACTTTACCCATCAGTGTTTTCTTGCCCATATTGTCTATGATCTCGGCACTTGCCTTGACGGGGAGAATAGTGGACAGTTCCTCGTTTGCCTGCTCAATCTTTTTTTGGATCGCCGCAAGCCGCTTTTTGTCCTGCTCAGCTTGAAACCTTGCATTGGTTTTGTTTTCTGCGGTACTGCCTCGCACACCTCTGTCAAAGTCCTTAAATCCCGCCGCCTGCATATGCTCATAAAACTGATCCTGCAGGATACTGTAAGACGGTACAAGCACCGGCTTTCCTTTTTCGTTAAACTCAGGCTCGCCGTGTTCGTTGAGCTTTTGCGGAGATTTCCATTTTTTCGAGTGGCTGATCTGCTGCACAATTTCCTTAACCGTACCGACCAACGCTTTATCCTTGCACCGCTTTGACCATAGCACTTTCTTTTCCACAACGGGCAATGCCATAACGTGCATATGGTAGTGGTAAACGGGATAGCCGTACCTATCGGACAGAGTCAGGTTGATTTCATCGGCGTGCATAACGGCGGAGAGGATATTATCCTTGCCATACAGTTTTTCGGCAAAGTAATACGCTTCTTCATAAAATGCTTTTGCAAATTCATAACCGCCGTGTTCCTCAAAGTATTCCGAGTTAATATCGAAGATAAGCTCGTCGTAAACTTTGGCATCCTTTTTCAGACCTCGCATAGACACCTTACCTTCATCCACCAACTTCTGAAGCACTTCGTTGTAGGTCAGTTCACCGCAACTTCGGTATTGGATATTCATAGGCGTTCTTTCCAAGTCAACATTCATATTGGCATAGTGTTCATTCTTCCTTTCGATATGCCGTTCAAACTTGCCAACCGAGTCCTGTGTTCGTGTTTTCACTCTTGCAACGCTATAATTCTGTCTTGACATTCTTATCACTTCCTTTCATTTTGAGATAGATTTATTTGAGATAGCGTTTTCTCTGTTACACACCTTTTCAAAGTGTGTAACCCACTATGACACTTTCACGGATATTCCGTGCAAAGATGTCAGTGGGCTCTCCGAGGGGGAGTAGGGCGTTGCCCAGTTATCTGCGGATAACTCCCCAGCAGTGCCGCCCTTTGAAAAGGGCACCCTGCACCCCGCCTAAACTTTACGGTTGCGAAGTCGGTTGTTTTGTCTCTTGGCAAATTCGCTTGCCGCCGCCCGTCGCTCATCGCTGTACGGTTCGGTCAACCGAAAGCAAAACCGACCTTTCTCAACTTCAAAGGAAAGACCGCCATCCTCTGTATCATCGGTAAGCCTGCATAGATCGGGATGCTTTTCAGCATAGGCGGTCAATCTGTTTTTGAGATCAGTGTTATACGTGTTTACCGTTATCCATTGGCTTGCTTCATCGAAGAATATCTCCGTTGTTTTCTGCGACTTTTTAAGTCCGGTTTTCATCACTTCACGCTCCTTTCAAAAAATAGCTTGATTTTTCTTGTCTTTTGTAAGTAGGGCATTTTTGACCGATTTTTCACAGTTCAAGACTTGTGAAAAATACGGATTTTTTAATAGGAACACCCCGAACGATGCGGACATCGTCAAATCCTTTTCTGTTTGAAAAAGTACCGACTTTTACAGTTCAAGAGCCATTTTGCCGTTCTACCCGAATGTCGTTCCTGCCCCTGCTTTTTCAGCGGCGTTGTTTCGCTCGTTTCATCGCAAAATCATATCCCATTCGGACGGTTATTCGGTTGTTAAGTACAAGTGGCTTTTAATTACCCCTCAATAAGTAGCCAGCGAAAAGGGGTAAAATATTCGATTTTTGCAAAAATTTCTCGAAAAAATTTTTATCCCTCAATTAGTAGGCAGCGAGAAGGGCTAAAAATCCAACCTTTTCAAAAAACTTTTCTATCTAACGTCAAAAATCTTCGATTTTATGCATAGTTTTTCGAAAAAAGGCAAAACAAAAAAGCCGCTACACAGACATCAAGAATCGGCGGGAGCTTTGCTCTCGCTTCAAAATGATGTTCTATGTAACGGCTTTGAAATTCAAAGACGGGACTGTTTTCGCACCCATTCACTCGCTAACAGTACCAAAACGCATAGAGTGGTGGGTGTCGGTATTTTCTCTTAGCATACCGCTGGCATTGGGTGGCTTTGCCACATCTCAATCTTACATCGTATTCAGTTGCGCCCCTCATTTAAGGGGACTATATTATACCATAAAACCCGCCGCAAATCAAGAAATTTACGACGGGTTTTGAATATTTTTCGGATTTGTGGGGAATACTATTTAGCTCTCAGATATCATCTGTTCATATTTTTTGTTCATCGCTTGAAATAAGTATGTTAATAATTCTCTTGATTGGTTTTGCCTTTAATATTATAAATGCAATGCAAGCACCGAAAACATTAAGAATCAAATCGTCAATATCGCACGATCCGGTCACGAAAATCAATTGAAGTAATTCGATTACTATAACTGTTACAGATGTAGAAAGCACAAAATATTTAAATTTCTCACATTTTTGAATAAACATTGGTAAAAACAAAGCCATTGGAGTCAAGGCGACTAAGTTACCCAATAAATTAGTTACTATAGTTGAAAAATTCATACTTTGAGTTAACAGAGCTCTTATATATTCAAAAATGGTAGCAAAAGGAATAATGTTAAATGAATTTGTCAAATAGTTTTTTAATAGCACTCGGTCTGATAAAATAAAGTTAATATGTCCATTTCTGCCAAACATAGGATCGAATAATGTAAAAGTTAAAAGCAGAGATAAGTATAAAACGAAAAAAACAAAAAATGTTATCTTCATAACTTTATTTTTGCTTATTGTTGGTGTTTTGCATAATATACGGCTACCGATATATGCAAACACACAGAATATTCCGAGTAAGAACAATCTACCTTCTGGGCTCAATAAAATTCGTGGAAAAATATCAGCAAGCATATATACAACTATGCTAATGGTTGCTATTAAATAAAATGGTATTGATACGAGTATAAATTTTATTTTTCTCATTCTTCATCCATCCCTTCAAATGATAATTTTGATATGATTTCATCTATTTTTTGTCGTGTGATTAAAGGTTTCGTCACCCTGTCTACCATAATTTCCTCATTTCTAAATACCGATAAAAGTATTCCTAACATTGCAAAATTAATCAAATTGGCAAACGAGCCATATGATACGAACGGTAAAACCGACAGTGTCGAATTTACTATTCCAAGATTTGATAAAATGTATAATGTTATTTGAACCGTAAAAACTCCAGTAATTGATAGAGTAAACAATTGGCCTAATACACTTTTTTGTTTTATTGCTGCATTTAAACAGATAATAATTAACGCATAAAACAATGCTACCATAAATCCAAAGGCAAGCCATCCATAACGATATAATATAAATGCCAAGATATAGTCCGTATGAAAAATGTCCGGAAAAGGACTTGACAATGTGTTTGCTTGGCCAATCATCTTTGCGTTTAGTGTCATCTCTTGTAAAAGATTTGGAATATATCCCGCACCAAGTTCGTCATTTGTAGAAACATACCCTAATATTGATAGAATACCTTCTCGTGTGCTTGGTATAGTGAATATAACTATAATCATCAATATAAACGGGGAAAGGCATAATAATAATCCTATGCTTCTTTTAATGTTGAACCATTTTCTGTATATCGAAACAGGCGTTATTATTAAGGCTATAAACAAACACAGAATAATTCCCAAAATATTGTTTGTAAAATGACAAAATACAAGTAATGTAAGCGTAAAAAGTGTGTTTATTGCAATTCCGAAATATCCTCTTGTCCTGAAATGATAGATAGAACACGAAAGAGCAAGCGGATATAATAAAGCAATATAATATTTAAAACTTATGTAAAATGGAAAAATACACAAAATAACGGAAAGAAAAAATACGGTTACATAAAAATGAAATGAATATTTCGATAATATCGTAAAATCAATGAAATATGTGACCGTCAGTATTGCAATCCCCAATATGTACGAGACAATTTGTGGAGCTATATTGGCTGAAATACTTCCCGAAAGAATTATGATGGATTGTATCAATATACCAACAAAAGATAGAATGCCAAGAATAATAAAACAGACAAGTTGATTCTTGGGTCTGTGAATTCTATCCAATTCCGTTCCTATGTATGTTGCATCACCGAAATCATTTATGGCTTTATCTGTAGCATCTGCTTCTGTATATCCTGAGTTAATATACTCATCACGTTGCTCTATTAAATGATTTTCGATTTCTCCAAACACAGTTTTATGCGTTTTCTTCCATCGGATCTGATTGCAAACTATGTTACAAAAATCTGATATTTTATTATCTTGTTGCAAAACTTAATCCTCCGTTTAGGACTCTGTTAACGGCTGTTGAATATTCGTGCCATTCCTTTTCTTTTATCTTCAAAACATCTTTTCCTTTTTCGGTTAAATGATAATATTTTCTCGTGCGTTCACTTGCTGTAGATTCCTCGTACGATTCTACTATACCATTTTTTTCAAGATTGTGTAAAAGAGGATAGAGTGTTCCTGCTTTTAAGTCAAAAGTATGGTTTGATTTCTTCGCTAAATTAGAAATCATTTCATAACCATACATATCTTTTTCCTCTAATAATTTCAAAATTAAAACAGTCGTGCTTCCTGTAAGCAAACTTTTATCAATAGACATAATTTACCCCCCCACTATATAGATGACCTATATATTATATATCGATTATCTATATATGTCAAGGAGAAAATATAAACTGCGGTAGGGAGAAAACCCTACCGCAGTTGTGTATTAGGTAAAAATTAACTCTGTATTTACGATTTCTGTGACTTTGTTGCGGATGTTATTCATCCAAGCAACCCATTCCATTTGATTATCCGCCTTGAGCTTTTCCGTCACGCCTTCACGCTCCGCCATCTGTTTTACGAGCCGAAAAAACATATCCTCAGCCTGTTTGTCAATGTCTGCAAGATAACCGTTCAACTTGCCATTTGTTAGCAGATTGGTGTATCGCACCTTGTGATGTTGCTTGATGTACCGTAGGTGTCGTTGTCCCCATACACCAATAGGTTGTTCTTCTTGTTCAGCAGGCAAAAGATCAGGTAAATAATAATCTCCAACCTTTGTATATGTACCGCCCATTTGCTCAAATATAGTCTTTTTCATAATTTTAACCCTCCGTATATCTAATCTTAAATCTCTTTTGTTTTGCGTTAATGACTTTTAGCAGGACTTCGTCAACTGCATCGGTATACCGCCCCCCCTTTAATGAGAGCGTTCCGTTTGTCATTAAGAGCATTGATGATAATTTCTCTTTCGTATTCGTCAAATACTATGTAATACTTTTTCATTATCATCACTCCTTCAAGAGATCCTCAAACGGAGCATCTGTTCCGATAAAGGTGTCGTATGTAAATTTCGCACCTAACCGAAAACCCATTATGAAACTGTCTAATGTGGATTCGCCGTTTACAACACTCCAAGCATTTGCAAAATTAAGAAACAACTTCTTGTTTTCATCATCCAATGCCGCTGTCAGCTTTTCCTCGTTGTTCATCAAAATTTCCATCTGCTTCTGAACAGCATTGTTTTGCTTTGTGCTACGTGCTTGTGGGTCGAGATTTCCGTAGAAAAATTCTTCAATAAAGTTTGCCATTGTGTAATCCTCCGTTATGAATTGAATTATCCTTACAATTCAATCATTCTGGCTGACTACAAAAGCCGAAGGGAGACAACTTCCTTACGGAGTGTCTCCCTTGGGGTGCTTTTTTTAATATCCGTATTTCTTTTTAAAGGAAAGCATTAAGGTTAATGCCACAATAAAGGACATGGCTTCTGCCACAACAATTGCCCACCAAATGCCCTCTATTTCGAAGAATATTGGCAAAACAGTTATACATACCGTTTGGAAAACTAAAATTCTTAAAAAAGAAATTACTGCCGACACAATTCCGTTGTTAAGGGCTGTAAAGAATGCCGAGCCAAACACGCCAAAACCACAAAGCAAGAAAGAAGCTGCGTAAAGTCTGAAGCCGTGAAGGGTAAGGGCGTATAATTCTGCATCGTACCCAACAAACACTTTAGAAAGTGGCGCCGATAAGGCTAACGCTACGGCTGTTAGCGCCATTCCTGCGCCGATTACGAACAAAATGCACTTTTTAAAGACGTTTTTAAGCTCGGTGTGGTTCTTTGCCCCGAAGTTATACCCAATAATTGGCGCTACGCCAATTGAAAAGCCTAAAAATATTGCAACAAATATAAAGGAAACATACATTATAACGCCATAGGCTGCAATTCCGTTTTCGCCCGAATATTTCATAAGCTGAAAGTTATAAAGCGCAGCCACAACCGACATTGAAATATTAGTAACAAATTCCGAAGAACCGTTGGTTGCTGTTTTAATTAGCGCTTTGCCGTCGAAAGCCGGCTTTACAAGCCTTATTGTACTGCTGTTTTTTGAAGCAAAGTAAACAAGGGGAATAAAACCACCAAGGAACTGACTAAAACCCGTGGCAACAGCAGCGCCCGTTATACCCCACTTGAATACAGCAATAAAAAGCGCATCTAAAACAATGTTGCTAACCCCTGCTATAACCGTAACAGCAAGACCAAGCTTTGGCTTTTCGGCAACAACGAAAAAACTTTGGAATATGTTTTGAAGCATAAAAAAGGGCATTGCAATTAAAATAATTCTGCCGTAAAGCACGCAAAGCTCTAAAAGTTTTCCTTCTGCGCCAAGCATTGTGGATATTGGCCTTATAAAAATAATGCCTGCCGTGCTGAAAACCACACCCAAAACAATTGCCGAAACAACCAAAAGCGAAAATATTTTGTTTGCCTTATCTTTTCTTTGCTCGCCAAGTGTTTTGGCAACAAGGGCGCTTCCACCTGCGCCGAACATAAAGCCTATTGCGCCAATAATCATTAAAACGGGCATTATAAGGTTAATTGCAGCAAATGCAGTTTTGCCTGCAAAGTTAGACACAAAGAAGCCGTCAACCACGCTATAAATTGATGTGAATATCATCATAACAATAGTTGGCAGCACAAAACGAATAAGTTTTCCAAAACCAAAATGGTCCGATAATTTAATTTGCATTTTAATACCTTTTATATATGTAATAACTTTCCTACCAATTATACCATAAAACATATTCTTTTCAACAGAAGATTTGGTTTACATAATGCCATAAACGGCAGAAAAAAGATGTGGCAAGCCACATCTTTTATAAATCTTTTCCTATACCGGTGTTTTCGAACGCGCTGTAAACGTCGTCTAATATTTTTTGAATGGTTGCTTCGTCGGGTATAAATTCGCCGTCATCCGAATTATCGTCGTTTGTATCATCGTAAGAATAATAGGTTTCGCCCAAAGCTCTGCCAACCGTTCTTGCCCAATAAAATGTGTTGTAGCTCTCTACGCCAAACTGGTCTTTAAAAAAATGAACAACATAGCTTACAGCAAGAAATACAAGCCCGTAAATTACGTCAAGAACAACGCCAATAATAACATATTCAAACAGATTAAGCCCTGCAGGCACGCTTGAAAAAATCATTACGCCACCTGTAAAAATGCCGGCAAAAAGGGCGTATAATAACAAAAACAGATATTCGTTATCGTATTTATCATAAAGCTTGCCTAGCTTTTCTATTTTTGCTTTAACGGCAGAAGCGCTACCCCCTTCGCGATTAGCGCGATAACGCTTGCATTTTAATTTATAAATTATTTCGCCCAAAACAATTAAGGCAACCCCTAAAACAAGACATACTGCAAAAGGCATTAAAATAAGTCCTACAATTTCGGCAGGCTTTTCGTAAGGCACTGCTTCGCACAACTTAATATAAATGTTATTGCAGATGGTTGCAAGTGGGAAGGCTTCAAGCTCCTTCGGGTCGCCCGATGGGTAAAGATAAACCCAACTTAAAAACGCCATAACAAAAGACATAAGCAAACCAAAAACATTATAAAGTATTCTTTGGCGAACAACCTTGTTGCGCAAAAAGGCAATTTCAATATCTAACCAATAGTTTGCTTTGTCCCAATGTTTTTCCTTTATGTAAATTTCAAAAAATTTACGGTCGTTCATTTCGGTAATTCCGTCAATATAGGCACCGTATTTATTGCGTTTACCCACAAATTCGCCCCCCTTTAAGACCCTTTATATATAAATGATATTATATTAAAAAGCTAAAGTCAAGAAAGTCTATATCCTTTCACTCATAAGAACGCCCCATTTTAAATATAAATATACAGGTGATATTATGCGAAAGAGTAAGGTTATTTTTATTAAAAACGCCCTTATACTTACTGTAACGGGGCTTGTTATACGGTTTTTAGGTCTTATTTTCAGGGTATGGATGGCATCTGCCGTAGGGGCCGAAGGTATGGGGCTTTATTCGCAGGTTTTTTCCTTTTATATGTTGGCTTCTGCCTTTGCTTCAACCGGCATAAACACAGCAGTTACAAGGCTTGTTTCGGAAGAGTTGGCGCTTGGCAGAACAGGTGGCATAAAAATTATTTTAAAACGGTGCCTTGCCGTTACCCTTTTTATTGCAACCGTTTCGGTTTTGGTAATATTCTTTGGTGCAGATTTTATAGCAAACAACATAATAGGCGACACCCGAGCAGCGCCTTCCCTTAAAACACTTACCATTTCCCTGCCGTTTATGGGTATTTCTTCTTGCCTTAAAGGGTATTTTATTGCAAGAAAAAAGGCGTCGCCGGCATCTTCTTCGGGAATATTGGAACAGCTTGCAAGAATTGCCCTTATCTTTTTGCTTGTAAGTAAAACGGCAGGTAAAGGAATTGCCCTTTCGTGTAGAGCTGTTGTGCTTGGCGATTGCCTTGCCGAAGTTCTATCTTGTGGTTTTATGTATATATCGTACAATGTAGATAAAAGGCGACATTTTAAGACAGATAATTACAATAAATTAGGCTATTCTGTACTAAAAAAGCTTTTTCATATAGCAGCGCCAATTACAAGTGGCAGATACCTGAATTCTTTACTTCGAACAATAGAAAATATTATAGTACCCAAAAATCTTGAAAAATCGGGTATGACTTCTTCCGATGCGCTTTCGGTGTTTGGTGTTATAAAAGGAATGGCGCTGCCATTAATATTTTTTCCTGCAACCTTTTTAAACGCCATGTCTACCCTGCTTATACCCGAAATGAGCGAAGCTGCAGTTAGTGGCAGAAACTTAAAGGTAAAATACACGGCCGAAAAAAGCATACATATAACCCTTATTGCTGCATTTCCTTTAAGTGTTATTTTTTTCTATGCTTCTGCGCCACTGGGTCTTTTGTTTTACAAAGATTCTACATCGGGCGAAATAATTCGCCTTTTAGCGCCCATAATTCCCTTAATGTATATGGATTCGGTCTGCGACGGTTTGCTTAAAGGTCTTGACCAACAATTTTCACTTTTCAGAAACAGCCTTATAGATAGCCTTGCAAGAATCGTTTTAATTTTGGTGTTTTTAAAGCGTTACGGAATATACGGTTTTATTGGAATTATGTATTTAAGCAACGCCTTTACCTGCATTATGAACTTTTTCAGGCTTAAAAGAATATCGAAAGCCAATATACCTTGGTTTTCGTGGGTTATATTACCTGCCCTTTTTGCCTTGCTTATTGGCACAACCGTCTATTTGATATTAGACACCCTTACCCTTAATAACCTAATATTCTCGGTTGTATTTACCCTGTTAACCTGTATTTTATATGTTTTTGCCGTTGTTAAAACAAAATGCATAACAAGGGAAGATTTAAGGTAATAATTACGGTCGGGCTTCCATACCCAATTTTAGCTGAAACTATACTAGCGTTTAGGTCGGCACTCTGCCGTGTTTCACGTGAAACAAAATATATTTAAACAAAAAAAGACGAGGCTTTTAACCTCGTCTTTTATCTTTAAAAAATTCTGTTATAAGTTTGGCACATTCACTTTCCATTATTCCACCATATACTTCGGGTTTATGGTTATATCCCAGCGAAAACAGGTTTACAACCGATTCAGCCGAGCAAGAACCCGACTTGGCTTCGTACGCACCGAAAACCACCTTTTTAATACGGGAATTAATAATTGCGCCTGCACACATGGGGCAAGGCTCCAACGTAACATAAAGGGTACAATCGTCTAAATGCCAACTACCAAGCCTTTTTGCAGCTTCCTTAATTGCAATAATTTCGGCGTGAGCTGTGGGGTCATTTAAAAGTTCCCTTTTATTATAGCCTTCGCCAATTATTTCATTACCCCTTACAACAACTGCGCCAACCGGCACATCAGAACTAGCAAGGGATAGTTTTGCAAACTCTAAAGCTTTAAGCATATATTCTTTGTTCATAATACATCCTTTACTACTTATGGTCGGGCTAGCATACTATGCCCTACTAATTACTTTTCACCTAAACGGGACGTCGAGGACGCCGTCCCCTACACCATTGTTTCACGTGAAACATTAGGTGAAACTTATCATTTCAAGACAGTCTATTACGGTAAGACCTAACGATACAATAATTGTAGGTGCAGTAAATAATAACTTCATTTTTTCGCCAAAGGTTAATACCGAATCACTTTTTTCAAGGCTAAATACCGATTTATCTGCCTTTAGCGCTAACAATAAACCAATACATAATAATACAGCGCAAAGTCCAACATAAGCAAGCGATATTATATTTTGAAGTATTACCGAGCTAATTGCTTCGGTTAAATATGAAAGAATCACGGCAAAACCATTATTTATAAAGTGAATTGCCATACCTGTAATTAGCGAACCTGTCTTAATTACTGCAAAGCCTATTACGGCGCCCATTATAAGCGCAAAGGGAATTTGCACCAAGTTTCCGTGCATTAATGAAAAGAAAACGGACGAGCAGGCAAGTGCAAAAGCCTGACCGAACTCACGGGTTGTACCCATAACCATTCCCCTTGTAGCAAATTCTTCTACAAAAGCAGGGGTAACAGCAACAGCAATAAAGGAAAGTGCAAACCCGAAAAGACCTTCGGGATATTCTATTTGTGGCGATTCGAAATGAATTCCGAACGTTTCAAAATAAATTCCAACACTATTTGTCATAAGGTTGGCAAATGCGCTAACGCCCGAACCCATAAGCACAAACGGTAAGAACATACTTTTCTTTGGCTTTTTGATGTTTGCTACCTGCGAAACAGATTTACCCGACCCTAGTGGCAAAATTATAAACGGCAGGGTAAACATTAAAATTGAAATTACCGTTTGGTAAACCATTAAAAATGCAGGGTCAGAAAATATTGGGGCAAGCAAACGCTGTGCGCCAAAAAGCGCAGCCACATTAACTATCATAGTACTTATAATTTGGGGTACCAACCACAAAATTATAAACACGGCACCAACAAGGTTTGACACTTTTTTAATTTTTCTTTTTTCTTCTAGTTTTTTTAGCTCTACAGGGTTAAAAAACACCTGATTATACTGATTATAATAGTTCAATTAAAAGACTCCTAAAACGCTTAAATTAGCGCAAAAATACACTTGTGCTTTAATTTACGCTTAATTTACTTTATTTTTTGCCACATTTCTTTAGTTTTCTTACAATATCTCTTTTGTCATTCCCTTGATAATAAAAAGTTTTAGGTATAATGCACCATAAGAAAAAAACTGAAAAAGGGGCATTTTTTTAGTAAAAAAGCCCCTTTTTGTTGCACGCAAATTTTATCACTCGGCTTTGGGCGCTTGGCGCTTTAACCTAGTTTTTATTCTTCGGTGTTTTCCTCGGTTTCGATTTCTTCCACTTCGTCTGCATCGGCTGCAGAATCTGCATCGGGAGCATCTGCAACATCGGTTACTTCGTCTTCATCGTGTGGGGTAGCCGAAGCAGAAAGAACATAAGCGTCTTCATTATTCTTTCCAAACTTCATAACTCTAACACCCTTGGAAGGACGGGCGAACTTGGAAATACCTTCAACGGCAATTCTAATAATTACACCGTCGGAAGAAATCATAATAATATCTTCGTCATCGGTAACGGTAAGAACGGCAGCAACATCGCCATACTTTTCTACCTTGTAGTTGGTAATACCCTTACCACCACGGGACTGTAATCTGTAATCGGTTACATCACTTCTGCGACCATAACCGGTTTCACTAATTGTAAGAATAACTGCATCGTCGTTGCAGGCAGCCATTGTAACAACTTCGTCGTCTTCGCGTAGTCTAATAGAACGAACACCACGGGCAGTTCTACCCATAGGTCTAACGTCGCCTTCACTGAAACGAATAGCCTTACCCTTTTTGGTTGCAACAAGTAAAGACTTGGAGCCATCGGTTAATGCAACAAAACGGAGTTCGTCGCCTTCGTCGAGTTCAAGGGCAATAATACCTGTTTTTCTTACATTCTTAAAGGCTTCAAGTGGTGTTTTCTTAATAACGCCGTTCTTTGTACCCATAACCACGAATTTAGCTTCATCAATATCGCTGCAGGGTAGTATCATAGAAACCTTTTCTTCAGGCTGTAATGGTATTATGTTAACCAAATTCATACCCTTACCCTGACGGCTGCCTTCGGGAATTTCGTATGCTTTAAGCTTGTACATACGGCCAAATGTGGTAAACATCATAATATAATCGTGAGAGTTGCAAACAAACATACTTTCAACAAAGTCATCTTCTCTTGTCTGCATACCCATAATGCCCTTACCACCTCTGTTTTGAACAGAATAGGTGTCGGCAGGAAGACGCTTAATGTAGCCACCCTTGGTTTTTGTGATAACACACATTTCTTCGGGAATAAGGTCTTCAATATCAACTTCGCCCGAAACTGCAGAAATTTCTGTTCTGCGTTCATCGGAATATTTATCGCGAAGATTTAAAGCTTCGGTCTTAACAATATCAAGAACCCTTGCCTGACTTGCTAAAATTTCTTCACATTCCTTAATGAATGCTAACTTTTCGGCAAGTTCTTCTTCAATTTTCTGCTTTTCCATACCTGCAAGCTTACCAAGTTGCATTTGAACAATTGCAGTAGCCTGAATATCATCGAGTCCAAAGCGTTCGCAAAGCTTTTCTTTAGATTCAGGGATAGTTTTAGAATTACGGATAATAGCAATTACTTCATCAATAAAATCGAGCGCAATTTTAAGACCCTCTAAAATATGTGCTCTTTCCTTCGCCTTACGCATATCGTAAGCAGTACGGCGACGAATAATATCGCATTGGAAGTCGATATTATTTTGAAGCATTTCTTTAAGGGTTAAAATTTGAGGCTTGCCATCGACAATTGCAAGTAAAATTGCACCGATTGTGGTTTGTAAAGAAGTATAAGAATAAAGCTTGTTAAGAACAACCTGTGGGTTGGCATCGCGCTTTAATTCAACAACAATTCTCATACCACCATCGCGTGAAGAAGAATAGTCAACTACATCGTCAATGCCTTCAATTTTCTTATCGCTTGCTAAATCGTAAATATGTTTAACAAGGTCTTTTTTCTTTACTTTATAAGGAATTTCGGTAATAACAATACGGAATTTGCCGTTCGCAGTTTCTTCAATTTCTGCCTTACCACGAACAATAATTTTACCTCTACCGGTAGCATAAGCAGCGCGAATTCCTGCTCTGCCCATAATAATACCACCGGTTGGGAAGTCGGGTCCCTTAATATATTCGCAAATATCCGAAAGCTCTGCATCGGGGTTGTCTATAAGACAGCACATACCGTCAATAATTTCACCTAAATTGTGGGGTGGAATTTCGGTAGCCATACCAACAGCAATACCTGAAGAACCGTTAACAAGAAGTTGTGGGAAACGAACAGGTAAAACTTCGGGTTCTTCTAAACGATCATCGTAGTTTGGTGTAAAATCAACCGTTTCTTTCTCTATATCGTCAAGCATAGAGTAAGAAAGTCTGTTCATTTTGCTTTCGGTATAACGGTAAGCAGCAGCAGGGTAACCGTCTATGTTACCAAAGTTACCGTGTCCGTCTATAAGTGGGTAGCGAAGTGAAAAATCTTGCGCCATACGAACCATAGCATCGTAAACAGAAGCGTCGCCGTGTGGATGGTAACGACCAAGCACCGAACCTACGGTATCGGCGCACTTACGATAAGCCTTATCGGGTGTAAGGCCGTTTTCGTACATGGTATAAAGAATTCTTCTGTGAACAGGCTTTAAGCCGTCTCTAACATCGGGAAGCGCACGGCCTACAAGTACCGACATAGCGTATTGGAGCATACTGCTTTTTACTTCGTCTGTAATTTCAACAGGCACAATATTGGTTTCAACCGTATCGGGCCAACGTCTTTCTTCGGGTTTTCTATTTTTAGCCATTATTAATATATGCTCCTTTCTTTAAATATCAAGGTCAGTTGCAAACTGAGCGTTTTCTTCAATGAACTGACGTCTGGGCTCTACTTCGTCGCCCATAAGAATTGTAAAGGTTTCGTCGGCAAGTTCGGCATCTGCCATTGTAACCTGTAAGAATGTTCTCTTTTCGGGGTCGAGTGTGGTTTCCCATAACTGTTCGGGATCCATTTCACCAAGACCCTTATAGCGCTGAACATCGGCAGTACCACCAAGACGTTCAATAACTTCAGCCTTTTCTTCATCGGTAAATACGTCGAAATGCTGTTTACCCTTTGAAATACGGTAAAGGGGTGGTTGCGCTAAATAAATATGGCCTGTTTCAATAAGTTTAGGCATATAACGGAAGAAGAAGGTTAAAAGAAGTGTTCTGATGTGCGAACCATCGACGTCGGCATCGGCCATAATAACAATTTTATCGTAGCGAAGCTTTTCAATATCGAAGTTTTCGCCAATTCCTGTACCTAAAGCCACAATAACAGGTGTAAGCTTTTCGTTTCCGTAAACCTTATCGTCTCTTGCCTTTTCTACGTTAAGCATTTTACCCCAAAGTGGTAAAATTGCCTGATAGGTAGAGTTTCTGCCTTCAACGGCACTACCACCTGCAGAATCTCCTTCGACAATGTAAATTTCGGTTTTAGATGGGTCATCTGAAATACAGTCGGTTAATTTTTCGGGCATTCTTGCCTTGCCACCAATACCCGATTTATTACGTGAAGCTTCCCTTGCCTTTTGTGCTGCTTCACGAGCATTAGAAGAAGCAATAGATTTTTCAATAATAATTTTTGCATCGGCAGGATGTTCTTCTAAATAACGGTATAACTGGTCGTTAACTAAATCACGAACAACCTTACCAATAGAAGTATTACCAAGCTTTGCTTTGGTCTGGCTTTCGAATTGGGCGTCGGAAAGTTTTACCGAAACAACGGCAACCATACCTTCTAAAATATCTTCACCCTTAAGTCTTGCATTGCCTTCTTTAAGATGCTTAAAATCGAAAGCATACTTATTAACTGCATTAGCTACAGCCTGACGGAAGCCCTGTTCATGTGTACCACCGTCAACTGTATAAAGGGTGTTTGCAAAAGACATAATTTTGCTATCATAAGCAGTAGACCATAAAAGCGCAATTTCTGCAGTTTGGTCTTCAACCTCTGTATTTAAGTAAATAACGTCATTATGAAGTCTATCCTTCTTCATACCTTCAAGAAGGAAATCTACGTAAGATTTAATACCACCTTCATAATAGAATTCTTCGGTTTGTGGTTCATAAACGTCGGTACGGCTGTCTTTAAGTTCAATTCTAATACCACCGTTTAAGAAAGCCTGCTCACGAAGGCGCTTCTTTAAAATTTCATAATCGTAGGTAGTGGTATCGGTAAAAATTGTGGGATCAGGCTTAAATGTAACGGTTGTACCTGTTTCGGTAGTATCACCTATTACCTCTAAATCTGTAACAATGTTACCCTTTTCGTATCTTTGTTTATAAACATTTTTACCGTCTTTAACTTCAACTTCAAGCCAGTTAGAAAGTGCGTTAACAACCGATGCACCAACACCGTGAAGACCACCGGAAACCTTGTATCCGCCACCGCCGAACTTACCACCTGCGTGAAGAATTGTGAATACAACAGTAACTGTAGGAATTCCTTTTTGTGGGTTAATACCAACAGGAATACCACGTCCGTTATCTATAACCTTAACAAGACCGTCGTCTAACAGTTCGACAGTAATTTTATCGCAATATCCTGCTAACGCCTCGTCTATGGAGTTGTCTACAATTTCATAAACAAGGTGATGAAGTCCCCTTTCTCCTGTAGAGCCGATATACATACCGGGGCGTTTTCTAACTGCCTCTAACCCTTCAAGGACCTGTATTGAATTTTCGTCGTAACTTTCTGTTACCACATTATTCTTGATTTCTTCCATTTTAAACTCCTTTAAATTATATTAGAAGATTTAGCACGCTTTTCAAGGGTTACGCTTGAAAGCTGTGAAATATATATTTTTTGTTTTTTATCTTTTCTATTTGAACAAACAACAAAAGATTTTGGCAATTCATAAGAAACGGTTACTGCCCTTTTTTCTTTTTCTGCCTTGTTTAAATAGTTTCTTGAAGATTTCATAACCGTTGTAGTATCCAAATCGAATATTCCAACAATATCTTTTTTACTAACTATTGTACTTTCGCCAAGATGTAGGTACATAAAAAACTCCGTTTTTAAAAAATGATGGACGCTAAAGCGTATGATGGTTGCTTTGCAAATGAAGGGCACCTTCGGTGCATGAAGGTTGTGCTACGCACAAATTATGGTGTCGCTTTGCGACTTATTATAAATTCGTGCCATAGGCACTCCAAAATTTTGTCGCAGGCAAAGCATCATTCGGCAAAGCCGAGCATAATTGCCCGTAAGGGCAGTATCATTTCGCCAATGGCGATACATCATTTTATTTTTCCACCTTCAACCGTAAACACCTTACCGTCTGCAAGACCGGTAATATTGTCGGGGTCGGGGCAGGTTATAAACACCTGTTTTCCTTTTATGTGGTTAAGAATGAAACTTTGTCTTGATTTATCAAGCTCACTCATAACATCGTCAAAAATTACCACAGGTTCTTCGCCTAAAATATCATAAAGATTTTTAGCTTCGGCAAGTTTTAATGAAATTGCAATACTTCTTTGTTGCCCTTGGCTTCCAAATGTTCTTGCCGAAATACCGTTAATCTTAAAATCTAAATCATCTCTGTGTGGACCTACCGAAGTAATGCCCGAATAAACGTCGGTTCTTCTGGCTTTATATAAACTTTCTGCAAAATCTTCGCTGCAAGAAGGCATATAAACTGCCTCTAATTCTTCACGAAGGCTAGATAATTCGTTATAAATTTCCGAAGCATTAACAGTAAGACGTTCGCAGTATTTACGTCTGTAATCTGCAATTTTTTCGCCACTTACAACAAGCTCGTTTTCAAAAACATCTAAAAGTTCGCTGTCTTTAAGCTTCCCTTCCATAGCTTTTAAAACGGCATTACGCTGTGTTAGCGCCCTTGTATAATCTTTTAAAACAGTAACGTAATTAGGGTAAAGCTGACCAATTGCAAGGTCTAAAAACCTTCTTCTTAGCGCCGGACCTTCCTTAACAACTGCAAGGTCGGTAGGTGAAAATACGGTAGCGCAAAAATTACCAATAAGACCGGAAGCCGATTTTAACTTTTTAGTATCAAGCTCGGCATATCGGCGATTATTAATTGTAAGCGCTGCCTGTCTTTCAATGCCACCTGCTATAAAATCTAATTTTAATCTGGCATTACCTGCGCCAAAAGCCACCATTTCGCTATCTTTTGCGCTGCGAAAGCTTTTTGCACCCGTAAAAAGCCAAATTGCTTCAATTAAATTTGTTTTACCCTGCGCGTTATTTCCGTAAATTACATTGGTTCCTTCACAGAACTCTAATGAAAATGGCAATAAATTGCGAAAATTTTCGCCACAGAGTTTTTTAACTTTCATTATCTACTACAAGTCCATTACCATCAAACTCGGCTGTAAAGCCATTATAAAGCTTTTTTCCACGCATGGTGCAAATTTCGTCGTTAACCTTAACTTCGCCGTTTTGAATAACCATTTTAGCGTGTCCACCGGTTGAAACATAACCTGCAAGCTTTAAAGCGCTGTCAAGTCTGATGAATTCTTCTTTAATTTTAATTTTTTTGTATTCCATAAAAACCTCTTTTTTTAAGGGCTTAGGGAAATGTGTCGCGAAGCGACGTTTATATAATGTGCCTTTGGCACTCCTTTCCCTTGTCCCTCGGCGCTTGGCGCTTGGCCCTAAATAAAATAGCCCTCTGCTATTTTATTCTCATCGGCATAATCATATAAAGGAAGCTATCAGAATCGATAGGTTCAATTAAGAAGCCTTCGTTACCACCCTTAAAGCTAATTTTAACTTCATCGGCTTCGGTTGCACGAAGTGCATCTAAAAGATACTGCGAGTTAATACCAATTTCAAATTCGGGTCCTGTAACTTCGGTTTCATAAGTATCGGTAGCGCTACCAAGTGCAGAAATACACTTAAAGGTAGAAACAGGGTTTCCAAATGAACAACGAACAGGTGTTGTAAGTCGGTCATTAACAACAAGTGAAATTCTTTCAATAATATCAATAATATCTCTTGTTTTAACCTGAACAGTTTGTGTAAATTCTTTTGGAATTGCCTTTTCATAATTTACAAAAACACCTTCAAGTAAACGGGAAACCAAGGTATAACCGTCAATTTTAAAGGAAACTAACATTTTAGATACGAACATATCAATATCTTCTTCATCGTTAGAAATAATTTTAACGGCTTCGCCAATTGCTTTACCTGAAATTACAAAATTGCAGTCAACATCGGTATTTAAGTGTTCTTTTCTAATACCCATTCTTCTGCCGTCTATACCAATAAATTTAGCAACGCCCTTTTCTACACTAATGTTAAGACCTGTAAGAATAGGACGGGAGCCTTCGGTTGTAGCAACTGCAAAAAGTGTACCTCTTACCATTTCTTTTAAAAGTCCACCGGGAAGTGAAATTTTATCACTTTCGGGAACAGTTGGAGATTCAGGGAAATCTTCTGCGCTCATACCCATAATATCGAAAACAGCGTTGCCCGACTTAATGTGGCACATTAAACGGTCATCTGCTTCAATTGTTACAGATGCGCCGTCGCTTCGGCGTAAAATTTCGGTTAAAAGCTTTGCGCTAATAACAATGTCGCCTTCAACTTCGCAAGAAGCATAAATTTCTTTTTTCATACTCATTTCAAGGTTGTAGCTTACAAGTGTTACCTTTCCTTGTTCAGCAGAAAGTAAAATACCTTCAAGAACAGGTTGACTTGTTTTTGTTACAATACGTGAAAGATTTTGTACAGCTTCTAAAAGCTCACTTCTTTGTGTAGTAAAAATCATAAGGACAGCTCCTTTTAAAATTTTGGTTTTTGAAACCGAAAAAGTAATTAACTAAAATAAATATAAAACAGGAGTAGCAGTAGGTATGTTGAAAACCTTGAATAACTGCTGTGGCGCCTTTTTAATAAAGGAAAAACGCCTTTAATAACACCTTTAATAAAAGTTTTATAATTTGTCGAATTTTGAAGTTATTAAGTGGGTTGTTAATAACTATGACTTAATTAACATTAACAACTTGAATAAGTGGGGGGTGAGACCCCCTGCTAAACGCTAGTTAATATTTAATATTATTTTAAGTCTGTAGACCCGACCGTAAGCTTTATTAAAATTTTCAGTAATGGGACCCACACCCAAACGAGAAATACATTTTTAATAAAAACTAAAGTGCGAAAACCCGACCGTTTATCAGTGGTCAGTTTTCAGTGATTAGTGGTTGGTTTGTAGGGGACGGCGAGATTCCCCTGATAGGGGAAATGTCCGAAGGACAAAAGGGTCTGGGCAAAGCCGTACCCACGGCGTCCCGTATTTCCATTCCCTTGGCCCTAGGCCCTAGGCTCTTGGCCCTTATATTAAGTTTCGTTTTTAAGGTTTTTAATTATATCTTCAATAAGCTCTTTTTCGTGTGGGTCTTCTTTAAGCCACGCTTCAACCTTTTTAACTGCATATAAAACGGTTGTATGGTCTTTACCAAAAGCTTCGCCAATAGGCTTGTACGAAAGTTCGGTAGTTTCACGCGCAATGTACATTGCAATTTGTCTTGCCTTTGCAAGCTCTGCCGTTTTGCGCTTTGAAATAATATCTTTTTCGCTTACGTCGTAGGTACGAGCAACTTCGGATATAATTTTTTCAATTTTAATAGGTTCGGGTTTTGTATCGTTCACAACTTCACGAATAACCTTTTGAACAACAGCAACGGTAGGAGTTGCGCTTTGAAGCTGAATGTATGCTTGAAGATTTTTAACAACCCCTTCAAGCTGACGGGTGTTCATTTTAATATGTTCTGCTATGTAGTGAACAAGATTTTCTTCAATATTAATGCGAAGCGACTCTGCCTTTTTTCTGATAATTCCAACTCTGGTTTCATAGTCGGGTGGGGTAATGTCGGCAAAAAGTCCCATTTCAAGACGGTTTCTAATACGGTCATCTAATGTTTTAACATCTTTAGGTGGACGGTCTAATGTGAAAACAAGCTGTTTTCCGCCCTGATGTAAAGCATTGAAGGTATTAAAGAATTCTTCTTGGGTTTGTTCCTTACCTGCAATAAACTGAATATCGTCAATAAGAAGTACGTCAAGGTTACGAAAACGGTTTCTGAATAAATCGGCCGTGCCGTGCTGAATGGCTTCGATAAGGTTGTTTGTGAATTCTTCGCAACGAACATATTCAACACGCTTTTCGGGGTACTTTTCTTTAATACGGTTGCGAATTGCAAGCATAAGGTGGGTTTTACCAACCCCCGAAGGACCGTAAATAACAAGTGGGTTATAAACGATATGTGGGTTATCGGCTACTGCCATGGATGCTGCGTGAGCAAAACGGTTACAAGAACCCATAATAAAATTATCGAATGTGAAAGAGTCTTCGAAAGAAGCGTTAACGGGAGCAACAGTATTTGTAAGAATTTTTCCGTTTTCATCTTCCACAACAATTTTAATTTCTAAATCAATGCCCATAATTTCCATAATACAGGGCTTTAAAAGATGCATATAGTTCGATTCAATAATTTGCTTCTTATAATCGGAATAAATACCAAGAACAATTTCGCCACCGCGAATTTCTATAAGATGAAGGTCTTTAAACCATACATTGAAAGAAATTTCGGTCATCTTCTTTTTAAGTTCGCTACATATGGCTTCCCAAATGTCATTTAAAGATTCAATCTGCATTTTTTTCTCCTTAACTTTAATTTTATAACAGTAAAAAAGGGTATAATATCCCTATATATATAATATTATATATATATTAGCATACTTATTAACAATATGCAAGGACAAGTTTGAAAAAAAGGTAAAAATTAATTGATTTTAAGCGCAAAAATGTTATAATATTTGCATAAAGCAAAAGTCAGGTGAAAATAATGAACCTTTTACATATGAAACACGCATTAACCGTTGCTAAAACCGGTTCTTTAAGCAGCGCTTCAAAAATTTTATTAATTGCAGCGCCAAATATAAGCCGTTCTATAAAAGAACTTGAAAAAGAACTTGGCATAACCATTTTCGAACGCAGCCAAAACGGTATGACCCTTACCCCCGAAGGCGAAGAATTTATTAATTTTGCAAAGGGTATTTTAAGCCAAATAGATGAAGTTGAAAAATTCTATAAAACCGGTGCGCCTAAAAAGCAAAAATTTTCAATTTCTGTTCCCCGTGCCTGCTATATTTCCGAAGCCTTTGCAAATTTTTCAAACAAGCTGTCGGGCAGCGCAGTCGAAGTTTTTTATAAAGAAACCAACTCACAGCGCACCCTTCATAATCTGCAAAACCGTGAATACACACTCGGCATTATCCGTTATGCCGAAAACTACGAAAAATATTTTAAAAGTCTGCTGGAAGAAAAGGGCTTTGTTTCAAAACAAATTACCGAATTTACCTATTCACTTATAATGAGCAAGGAAAGCCCACTTGCAAACAAAGAAAACATAACCTTTAATGATTTAACCGATTATATTGAAATTGCCCACGCCGACCCTTATGTTCCAACAGTTCCGCTTTCAAAGGTTGTAAAGGAAGAACTGCCCGATAATATAGACAGAAGAATTTTCATATTCGAACGTGCAAGCCAGTTCGATTTACTTTGCACCAACAAGGAAACGTTTATGTGGGTATCGCCCGTGCCAAAAGCCACACTTGACCGTTACGGCCTTGTACAAAAATGTTGCAAGGAAAACAAAAAGGTATATAAAGATGTGTTAATATACCGTAAAGATTATAAGCTTACACCACTTGAAAATCAGTTTATAGAAGAACTACACAGGTCAAGGATAAGATACATATAAAAAAGCACCCGAAAGGGTGCTTTTTTATTAGGGCCGAGCGCCAAGGGCCTAGGGCCAAGGGAAAGGAGTGCCTACGGCACGGAAAATATATAAAACTTAACGGCGAGTGTAGGGCGGGGGAAGACTCCCTCGCGGTGCGAGGGAGATGTCCGAAGGACAGAGGGAGACGGCCTCCGTAAGAGGTGCTCCCGCCGTTTTTGTAGGGGACGGCATCTTTGACGTCCCGTCCAAGTGGTCAGTGGTTAGTGGTCAGTTAACGAGCGCCTTCGGCACGATTTATATATGTCGCAAAGCGACACCGTTTTTATTATTTTTTCTTTATTCTTTATTATTTATTCATTTAGTCAACGCCCCACCTTATCAAAATTGATAACCCATTTTATCCAAAAAAAGAATTTTCAAGATTTGCCCACATTGTTATAATTTTAACAATGTCTTAAAGGAGGCAATAAAATGGAAAATAAAGAGTACATGATTATTGATAGCGTAGAAAAATTGAACGACGCTATTGCACGCACAAGAGAAGCGCAAAAAGCTTTTGCTACCTACACTCAAGAGCAGGTTGACAAAATTTTCTTGGCTGCTGCATCGGCTGCAAATAAGGCAAGAATTCCCCTTGCAAAAATGGCAGTTGAAGAAACAGGAATGGGTATTGTAGAAGATAAGGTTATTAAAAATAACTATGCTTCCGAATATATATATAACGCTTATAAGGATACAAAAACTTGTGGTGTTATCGAAGAAGATAAGGCTTTCGGTTTAAAGAAAATTGCAGAACCTATTGGTGTTATTGCTGCAGTTATTCCTACAACCAACCCAACATCTACTGCAATCTTTAAGTGCTTACTTGCCCTTAAAACACGCAATGCTATTATTATAAGCCCCCACCCAAGAGCAAAAAACAGCACAATTGCTGCTGCTAAACTTATTTTAGAAGCTGCAGTTAAGGCAGGCGCACCCGAAGGAATTATCGACTGGATAGACGTACCAAGCCTTGAAATGACAAATACCGTTATGAAGGAAGCAGATATTATCCTTGCAACCGGTGGTCCCGGAATGGTTAAGGCTGCTTATTCAAGTGGTAAGCCGGCGCTTGGCGTTGGCGCAGGTAACACCCCTGCTATTATTGATGACAGCGCAGACATTTTACTTGCAGTAAACTCTATCATTCACTCTAAAACATTCGATAACGGTATGATTTGCGCATCCGAACAGTCGGTTATCGTACTTGATAGTATTTACGAAGAAGTTAAGCGTGAATTTGCTACCCGTGGTTGCTACTTCTTAAATGAAGAAGAAACCGAAAAGGTTAGAAAGACCATTATTATAAACGGCGCGCTCAATGCTAAAATTGTTGGTCAGCCTGCAGCTAAAATAGCAGAACTTGCCGGCGTTACAGTTCCCGAAGGCACAAAAATTCTTATAGGCGAAGTTGAAAGCGTAGACCTTTCCGAAGAATTTGCGCACGAAAAGCTCTCCCCTGTTCTTGCTATGTATAAGGTAAGTTCTTTCGAAGAAGCGCTCGACAAGGCAGACGTTTTAGTAGCAGACGGTGGTTACGGCCATACTTCTTCCGTATATCTTAACGAAGTTACCGAAACCGAAAAATTAAACGCTTTCGCAGCCCGTATGAAGACCTGCCGTATTCTTGTAAACACCCCATCTTCACAGGGTGGTATCGGCGACCTTTACAACTTTAAGCTTGCGCCTTCCCTAACCCTTGGTTGTGGTTCTTGGGGTGGCAACTCGGTATCCGAAAACGTTGGTGTTAAACACCTTATTAATATAAAAACAGTAGCAGAAAGAAGGGAAAATATGCTTTGGTTCCGCGCTCCCGAAAAGGTTTACATTAAGAAAGGATGCTTACCTGTTGCCCTTGACGAGCTTCGCACAGTACGTGGCGCTAAAAAAGCATTTATCGTAACAGATACCTTCCTTTATGAAAATGGTTACACCAAACCCATTACCGATAAACTTGATGAAATGGGTATTGCACATACAACATTCTTCGATGTTCAACCCGACCCAACCCTTAAAAATGCGCAAGACGGCGCAAAACAGATGGCTGCATTTAAACCTGATACCATCATTGCATTAGGTGGTGGTTCTGCAATGGATGCAGCAAAAATTATGTGGGTTCTTTACGAACATCCCGACGCAGACTTTATGGATATGGCAATGCGCTTTATCGATATTCGTAAGCGTGTTTACACCTTCCCCAAAATGGGCGAAAAGGCTTACTTTATTGCTGTTCCCACATCTGCAGGTACCGGTTCCGAGGTTACACCTTTCGCAGTTATTACCGATGGCGAAACAGGCGTTAAGTATCCCCTTGCCGACTACGAGCTTTTACCAAATATGGCAATCATCGACACCGATTTCCATATGAGCGCTCCAAAGGGTCTTACAGCTGCATCGGGTATCGACGCAGTTACCCACGCTGTTGAAGCTTACGCTGCAATGCTCGCAACCGATTACACCGACGGTTTGGCCTTACAGGCTCTTAAAAATATCTTCAAATATCTCCCTCGTGCTTACATGCAAGGTCAAACCGACATTGAAGCACGTGAAAAGATGGCTAACGCTGCAACAATGGCAGGTATGGCATTCGCAAACGCATTCCTTGGTGTTTGTCATTCCATGGCACACAAGCTCGGCGCATTCCACCATCTCCCCCACGGTGTTGCAAACGCACTTATGATAGAAGAAGTTCTTCGTTTCAACGCTGCAGAAGCACCTGCAAAAATGGGTACATTCTCACAGTATGACCACCCACACACCCTTGCTCGTTACGCAGAAATTGCCGATTATTTAGGTCTTGGTGGTAAAACCGACAGCGAAAAGCTTGAAAACTTAATTAAGGCTATTAACGACCTTAAAGCAACCGTTGGAATTAAAGAAACCATTAAAGACTACGGCATTGACGAAGCAGATTTCTTGGCTCGTCTTGATGAAATGACCGAGCAGGCATTCGACGACCAGTGTACAGGCGCAAACCCCCGTTATCCCCTTATGAGCGAAATTAAGCAAATGTATCTTAACGCATACTACGGCAAGCATTTCACCGAAAAAGAAATGCCAAAAGCATAATTAAAGGGAGGAAAACAATATGAAACTTGAAAACGTAATTGCTACAAGAAAACATAAAACCGTTTATCGTGATGGCGACAAAACCATTAAGGTTTTCGATGCAGACTATTCCAAGGCAGATATTTTAAATGAAGCTTTAAATCAGGCAAGAATTGAAGAAACTGCACTTAACATTCCAAAGGTTCTTGGCGTAAATATGGTAGAAGGCAAATGGGCAATCGTAAGCGAGCATATCGAAGGTAAAACATTAGCACAGCTTATGGAAGAAAACCCCGAAAAGAAGGATGAATATTTAGAAAAATTGGTAGATATTCAGCTTGAAATTCACGCTCAAAAATGTCCCCTTTTAAACAAGCTTAAGGACAAAATGAACAAGAAGATTTCTTCAACAGATTTCGATGCTACCACTCGTTACGAACTTCATACACGTCTTGAAGGTATGCCCAAGCACAACAAGGTTTGCCACGGCGACTTTAACCCTTCTAACGTAATTATTAAGGAAGACGGAGCAGCGTATATTATCGACTGGTCCCACGCAACACAGGGTAACGCTTCGGCAGATGTTGCCAGAACCTACCTTCTTTTCTGCCTTGCAGGAGATAAGGAAACTGCAGATAAGTATCTTAACCTTTTCTGCAAAAAGAGCGATACTGCTAAACAGTATGTTCAAAAATGGATGCCCATCGTTGCAGCTTCACAGTCTGTTAAGGGCAACGAAAAAGAACGCGAATTCTTAAATTCTTGGGTTCAGGTTGTAGATTACGAATAATAAAAAAAGCACTCCGTATGGAGTGCTTTTTTAGTGGTCAGTGGTCAGTGGTCAGTGGTCAGGGATCAGTTTCGGTGTGCCTTCGGCACGATTTATATAAAACTTAACGGCAACCGTAGGGCGCGTCCGTCCCCGGCGCGCCGTTTATCATTCCACAATTTACTACCTAACTTCACGGCGAGCGTAGG
>JAFOFE010000002.1 GCA_017387475.1 Clostridia bacterium
AGGTACGCCGCCTACATAAGTAAGACCGTAACCGGGAGCAAGACCATTGTCGCCGTAATAGTACCAATCGCCATACTCATCAAGATACCAACCGGTAATAAGGGTTCCGTCGCTTCTTGGACGGAAATAACGCCAAGTTTCAGCTTCATAGTCATATATATCGCTTGACTCAGTATACATTTGGCCGTCCCAATTGAACGCATACCAATAACCGCCTACATAGGCTACCTGGTTTCTAGCCATTTTCCCGTCGGGAAGGAAATAATACCAGTCGCCGTATTCGTCTTGCAACCAACCGGAGTAAAGAACACCACCATCAGTTGCATAAACATACTTCAATTCTTCTGTAGCATCATCATATATTTCTGCGTATCCTTCAACCATCGCATAATCATCAAATGCATACAGATAGCCGCCAATGTTAAGAATTTCGTTATCTGCACGATAACCACCGGCTTTATAGAACTGCCAACATTCGTTGTCTTCGTTCCAGAACCACTGATTAGTTAACATACGGCCTTCTTCATCAAAACGGAAGTAAGCGTCATATTCTTCGATCCAATATTCGTCGCCTGTGTATTCATAGCCGTAGCTATCAAAATAATGATAGTAGCCATCAATAACAACCCAACCGTTTTGAGTTGTAGCAGAAGCAGAAACGGTTAAAACTGTAAGAAATACAAAAACCGTAACTAAAACTGCTAAAAGTTTTCTTTTCATACGGAAACCTCCTTATTTATTTTATTAGAGAACCTGCTTCTCTAACTTATATATAATTATAACAAAAAGTAACCCTATTGCAAGCAAATTTATGGTTAATTTAACATATTTAGTTAAATTAACAAAAATGAAGCGTCGAATTTTGTAGATATAATAGGAAAACGCAATTATTAATCTGTTATAAATTTGTAACCTTGCTTATTATATATATATATGGTATAATGACTGTGTGCGACCTGATTATAATTAGCACTATTTTGTAAGAAAAGAGTGAAGTCATGAAAATCAGCGTTATAATACCTGTTTACAACACCAAAGACTATTTACACCAATGTTTCGATTCTATTGTAAATCAAACACTCAGTGATATTGAAATACTCGCTGTCGATGATGGTAGCACCGACGGCAGTGCAGATATACTTAAAGAATATGCACAAAAATACAGCGGCAAATTTAAAGCCTTTTTTAAAGAAAACGGCGGTCAAGCTTCAGCTAGAAACTTGGCACTTAAAGAAGCTAGTGGTGAATACCTTGGTTTTGTCGATAGCGACGACTGGATAGACCTTGAAATGTACGAAGAAATGTACAACAAGGCAAAAGCAGAAGATGCCGACATTGTTATATGCGATACAACCGACCACTACAAAGATAGGGATGTATATCATCACGCTTCACAATTTACCGATAAGTTTAAGGTTACACCTTCTGCTTGTAACAAAATTTTCAGACGCGAGTTTGTAAAAGACACCACATTCCCTGTTGGACTTTGGTATGAAGATTTTGAATTCACAACCAAAAGCCTTATGAATACCGAAAAAATTGCTGTTATTCATAAAAGCTTTTACCATTGTCATTGCAGAGAAGTTTCTACAATGACTAACAACAATGCAAGGAAAAATCTTGACATTATTACTGTGTTAGGTCACTTATCTGACTTTGCAAAGAACAGCGCTTTAAACGAAACTGATGCTAATAATGTTTTAGAGTATTTATACCTAGAACATATTTTAATAACTACCGTTAACCGTTTACAAGAACAAAAGAACAAAGAGAAAAATAAAATAATTAAAATTATGCTTAAGGAAATAAAGAGCAGATATCCTAAATTCTACAAAGGCAAGGTATTTAAAGAAATGCCTAAAAATCGCCGAATTGTAGCATTACTTAACTACTTTGGATTATCTGTAATTTCAAAGTTAATTTTAAAGGCCAAAGCTACAATTTCATCAAGATAGTTTGTAAGGAAATAAATCTATGAAAAAATCTATTAACTACATAAAAAACAATATGCTGCTTATCATATTGGCTTGCCAGCCTTTCCTTGATATATTAGCATACATTCAGCGTGATTTTAGTATATCCATGGCAGGATATATACGTTTAGCTTTAACTGTTTGTGTTCCTTTATATACACTTATAGTTACCAAGAAGAAAAAACCATTTTTCTTAATAATGGCTGTTATTGCAGGTTTTTGTTTTCTACATGTTTTAAACACCTTACGTGGTGGTGCAGGAAGCTTTTTTAATGACACAAAATATATGTTATTGGTTGCGCATGCTCCAATAATGCTTTTCTCTTTCATGTTTTTATACGAAAAGGAATCTATTAAAAAGCAAATTACCATTGCACTTATACTTAACGTAATTACAAGCGTTATAGTTTTCTATTTATCGTATTTACTGCAAAGTGGAAACTGTACCTATCCCCTTTTCCAAACAGGTTGGACCGGCTGGTATGTTATTCCAAATGCACAAAGCCTTATTCTTTCAAGTCTTATTACCTTTGCAGTTTATTTTTCAATTAAATACTGTAAATACTACTTCCCACTTTTATCGTTGCCACTAATATATATGTACACAATGAACGGTACTAAAGCTACTTTTGGCGCCCTTCTAATTGCATTTGGAAGTATTTTAGGCTTTACTTTACTTGAAGTTATCTTTTTAAAAGCCAAAAGAGAACGTTTTGAAATTTACAAGATTTTAATGTCGGTTGTATTAATAGCTGTTTCGCTTGCATGCTACACCTTCTCTCCAAGACAGATAATTAACAGCACAACAGAAGCACATCGTCAGCAAGAACAAGCTGCGCTTGAAGAACAGCAAGAGCTTGAAGAAGAACTTGCAGAGGAAGAAGAAAAACTTAACGACAAAGAATCTGATGATTCAGGCGATAAGGTTATTAAAAACAAGAAGTTTTATGTTAAATACATTAACCCAAATCTTATTGATCGTTTCGGTGCTAACAGAGTATTAGATGCTTATGCCGAAGGCGATAATTTGAATTCATACGGTCTTTCCAATATGCGTCTTAAGAAATTAATTTATGCTAGACTTACTTGGGAAGAATGCGATTTTGTTACTCGTCTTGTAGGTTTCGATTTTACAAAAATGCAACATAAAGACGATAACTTCGATTTAGAAAATGACCCACAGGCAATTCTTTATTACTACGGTTATTTTGGTGCTGCTTTATACATTGCATTTATTGGATATTTCCTTTTAAGACTTCTTAAAAAGCTATTCACTAAATTCAAAGAAAGCTTTAATCTTTATAACTTCACACTTCTTATCACCCTTGTTTTACAGCTTGTATCGGCTGCATATTCGGGCTATATGTTAAGAAGGCCAAATGTAGCTATCTATTTAGCTATAACATTATTACTAATTTATTGTCAGACAGAACCTCTTTTTGAAAAGAAAGACATAGAAAAGGCAGAAAATGAAAAATAGAAGCGTAACTGAAAACGTATTTTTTAATATGCTATACCAAGTGCTTGTAACAGTGTTGCCAATTATAACAACTCCTTATGTTGCTCGCACACTCGGTCTTACCTCTAACGGCATACACTCGTTTACCGAAAGCATTGTAACCTATTTTATAATATTTGGCGCTATCGGTACATCGTTATACGGTATTCGTAAGGTTGCTTATGTTAGAGATAACGAAGCAGAGCTAGCCAGAACCACTAAAGAAATAATATATTTAAGACTTGTTTTAATGGTTGCAACATTGGCTATATATATTCCTACCCTTTGCATAACCGGCCCTTATGTAACCATTTACAGAATACAAATCATCAACCTTGTGGCCAACGGTATAGATATTGCTTGGTTTTATCAAGGCGTGGAAGATTTTAAAAAGGTTACTCTTAGAAATTTAATCGTTAAATTTCTATTTGTACTTTGCCTATTTTTGTTTATCAAAAAGCCGGAAGATCTTCCAATTTATGTATTCCTTATTGTTGCCAGCTCGTTCTTTGGCAACCTAATAATGCTTTATTACCTACCAAAGTACGTTAACCTTAAAAGCGGTAAAAATCAAAACATCTTTGCACATTTAAAACCAAGCCTTGTGCTTTTCGTGCCACAGGCAATGAACTATATTTATGCGCTTATAGACCGTACAATGTTAGGTTGGCTTACTAATACCGACAACGTTGGTCTTTACGATCAGGCGCAAAGAATTGTTCGTATGATAACGGCACTTCTTCACTCGGTTGGCTATGTTATGATGGCAAGGGTTGCAAATCTTACTTCTAATAACGATAGCGAAGGCATTAAACAATATGCCAGAAAATCTGTTAACTTTAACTTATTCATTGCTATACCTGCAGTTTTTGGAATTATAGCTGTAGCAAACGATTTTGTTCCCTTTTTCCTTGGCCATGAATATTTAGAAGTTGCACCTATTTTAAAGGTTCTTGCTGTTCTTGTGTTCACAAGTTCAATGAACAGCCTTATGGGCGTTCAATTCTTGGTTCCAATGGGTAGAGAAAAGATTTATACTATTGCGACTACTTCGGGCGCTGTTATAAGCGTTATTGGAAATATCACTCTAATCCCGCTATTAGGTATTTACGGTTCTTGTATTGCATATATCACTGCCGAATTAGCAGTATTCGTTGTATCCTATTGGAATTTAAGAGATATATTCAAACCTATTCAAATATTAAAAGACAACTTCAGCGTAATTCTTGGCTCTGTACTAATGTATATAGTTGTTAGTCTATTAGCTTTAGTTGATACTAATATTGTCTTAAAGCTTTTATTAGAGCTTGGTAGTGGCGTAATTATATATGCTGCAACAGTTCTTATATTTAAAAATGAAACCTGTTATTTGCTTTTAGAAAAGGTGCTTGGTTTTGCTAAAACCTTTTCACGTAAAGGAAGGTAATAATATCCTATGAAAATAAGTTTAATCATTCCAGTTTACAATGTGGAAAAATTTCTTGATAAATGTTTAGAATCTGTTGAAAAGCAAACTTTTAACGATTTTGAAGTAATTATTGTAAACGATGGAAGCCCCGATAATTCGCAAGCAGTAATTGATAAGTTCACAGAAAGAAACGACAACTTTATTTCTTACACCATTGAAAATTCTGGACAAGGTGGCGCTAGAAACTTTGGTTTAGAAAAAGCTAGTGGCGATTTTATTGCATTTTTAGATAGCGATGATTATATTGCACCTGAATGTTTAGAAAGGCTTTACGAAACTGCACAATACGAAAACAGCGATATTGTTGTTTGTTCCTGTTACGATGTTAAAGAAGATGGTACTATCATTTCAAAAATGGACAACAACCTTAAGAATGCAACCACATCATTACAAGATTCACCACAAATTTTGTTCAACAGGGTTGCACCGTGGGGAAAACTTTTTAAGAAAAGTGTTTTTCAAGATCTTAGATTTGCTACTCGAGTATGGTATGAAGATTTAAGACTTATTCCAAAGCTTTACTTAAATGCAAATAAAATTTCCTACATAGATGAGCCACTGTTTTATTATGTTCAGCGAGAAGGCTCCACAATGAACAACACAAACGCTAAAAAGAACCTAGAAATTATTGATGCGTTTGAAGACTTAATTTCTTATTATAAAGAAAAAAATCAATACAACGCTTTTAAAAGCGAGTTCGAATATCTTTTAATGGAGCACATTGCAGTTGCAGCCATTACAAGAGTAGCACTTTGTAGTGGTAATGATAAGAAAGAAGTTCTAGCTAAAATAGAAGAATACCTTTCAACATTTGATAATCTTTATAACAATAAATATTATTCTTGTTTAGACACAAATAAAAAGCTTATTTTAGCGTTTAATAAAAGAAAACTTTATTTCTTAACTGCGCTTTGTATGAAACTTAAAAATTTACTTTCTAAATAAAAGTGGTGAGCATTTTGTCAAATTCTAAAAAAATAATTATACCTTCTGGTTATATGGGTTCTGGCTCCTCTGTCATTACCGATATTATGAGCGAAATTGAAGGCGTTGACGTAAGCCGTGGTACATTTGAATATGTATTTATGCACTGCCCAAACGGCCTTTTCGATTTAGAAGACAAACTTCTTATTGGTAATAACGCTGTACGCAGTGACGAAGCTCTTCATTCATTCGAAGACACCATGAAGCAGCTATATGATAAAAAGTATTGGTGGGTTGGCCACTATAACGAAAATATCGGCGCAGACTTTTACAAGGAAACACTTGAATTTACTAAAAGTATTACCGATCTAGAAAGTGATTATTATTGGTACTATCAAGAAAACACAAATGCAAAAATGTTTGTAAAGCTTTGTGTAAACAAGTTTCTTAAGCTCGTTACTCTTGGTAAATTTAAACCCAAAAAGGTACTTACGTATAGTCCTATGCGCGTATCTTTTGCCAATAGTGAACGTTTTTATTCTAACGCTAAACAATACATTTATCGTTTGTTTAATATGGCAGGATACGATAAATCTAGTATCCTTTTTGACCAACTTCTTTTACCATTCAATCTTTTTAGATTTGAAAACTATTTTGATGATGATGCTTTTGTTTTCGTTATTGAAAGAGATCCAAGAGATGTATTTATTAGTAATAAATATTACTGGTCTAAAAACAACGAGCCTGTTCCCTATCCTACCGATGTTAAAGACTTCTGCAAATATTATAGAAGTCTTAGAGAAATGGAAAAGCCTGCAAACCATAAAAATATTTGTCGCATAAAATTTGAAGACTTAATTTATAATTACGACTCTTCAATTTCTGCAATTTTCAATTTATTAGGTTGGGACGAAGCTTCGCACACATTGCGCAAAACAAAATTCGTTCCCGAAAGATCTATAAACAACACACAGCTTTTCCGTAAGAATGAAAAGTATGCTGAAGAATGTGAATACATAGCACAAGAACTTAAGGAATATTTATACGATTTTCCTTATGAACTTAACCACGAAACCAACGAAGTTTTTTAGTACCAAGAGGTAAAACCATGAAAAAAGTAATGTTTATTTCAAGCACAGGCGGACACCTTTCTGAACTTTTACAATTAACTCCACTCTTTAAAGAGTACGATTATTTTTTAGTTACAGAAAAAACAAAATCAACAGCTTCGCTTGCAGAAAAACATCCTGGAAAAACTTCATATCTTACATACGGAACAAAATCGCACTTATTATCTTATCTTTTTAAATTCACTAACAATATTATAAAGTCATTGTTCCTTTTCATTAAGATAAGACCACAAGTTGTTGTTACAACCGGTACACACACTGCCGTTCCTATGTGTTATATTGCTAAACTATTTGGTAAAAAAGTAATCTTTATAGAAACCTTTGCAAACAGCAAAACAAAAACCAAAGCTGGAAGCTTGGTCTACCCTATTGCCGATGTATTTATTGTGCAGTGGGAATCTATGTTAGAACTTTATCCTAAAGCAATTTACGGAGGTTGGATATATTGATTTTAGTTACACTTGGTACAAACGACAAAAGTTTTGTGCGTTTAATTCAAAAAATTGAAGAACTCAAAATTAAAGGTGTTATTAACGAAGATATTGTTGTGCAAGCAGGTTTCACTAAATACGAATCTGATCTTATGCAAATTTTCGACCTTATACCTATGGATGAGTTTAACGAACTTCTTAAAAACTGTAATTTACTAATTACACACGGTGGCGTTGGCACAATTACGGCAGGTCTTAATAACGGTAAAAAGGTTATTGCTGTTCCAAGACTTGAAAAGTACAAAGAGCATGTTAACGACCATCAATTGCAAATTATTGAAAACTTCGCAGAATCTGGTTATATTTTAGCTGCTTATGAAGTTGATGATTTAGAGGCTACTTTATCGCAATTACCTGAATTTGAGCCAAAACACTACAAAAGCAACACAGAAAATATGATAAACCTAGTTAAAACACATATTGAACAATTGGTGAAATAATGAATAATAAAATTTATATAACTGCCCTTCATTTAATGCACGGTGGTATTGAAATGGCAATTTCGTTATTAAGTAATGCGTTTATTAAACGTGGGTATGACGTTACAATTTTATGTGTATATAATCTAGGCGAACCTGCATACTTTTTAGACGAAAAAATAAAAATCGAATATCTTACATCCGTTCATCCTAACAAGGAAGAAATTAAAGCAGCAATTCGTTCGAAAAATCCTGTTAAGATGTTTAAAGAAGCTTTATACGGTATAAAAGTTCTTACCTTAAAACAAAGTTGTATTAAAAAGGCTTTTTCAGAAATTAATGACGGTATTGTAATTTCCACAAGAAATGAACATTCCGTATTGCTTTCTAAATACGGTAATAAAAACGTTTTAAAAATTGCACAACTTCATCACGATCATTGCTTTAAGAAATCACTCTTAAATGATATTAAAAATAACTATCATAATATCGATCATTTTGTTTTACTAACCGATACATTAACTGCTGAATCGGAAGAGCTTATGAGTAAGGGCAATAATCATCACACTAACTGTGTAACTATTGAAAACTTCCTGGAAAGCGAAGTGGATGTTGCAAACATAAACCGAACAAAAACGGTTGTTGCTGTTGGTAGAATGCATCCTGTAAAGGCTTTTGACAGACTACTTAAAGTATGGGTAGAAGTTTCGAGCAAGCACCCCGATTGGTGTCTTAAACTAATTGGTGGTGGCGATGAATTAGAAAGCTTAAAAGCACTTTCTAAAGAATTAGGTATTGAAAGCACAGTTGTTTTTACAGGACCACTTGACCATGACAAAGTTATTGACGAAATGAAGTCTGCTTCTATTTTTGCAATGACTTCCCTTTCTGAAGGTTTTCCGTTTGTGCTAATTGAAGCACTTTCTTGTGGTCTTCCTGCAATTGCATACGACGTACGAGTTGGTCCTAGAGCCATAATTAAAGATAATGAAAACGGTTATCTTGTTAAAGATGGTGAATGTTTAGACTTCGCTAAAAGATTATGCACTCTTATTGAAGATAAAGATAAACTATCTGCATTTAGCGCAAAAGCACTTGTTAGAGCCAACGATTTTTCTGAAGAAACAATTTTAAATAAATGGATGTCAATTATTAATTAACTAAAAAAGCCTGCATGAAATTCATGCAGGCTTTTTTTATGTACTAATTTAAGAATTGACTTTTTTAAGATTTGTGCTATAATTTAATTAAGTTCACAAAATGTAAAGGTGGTGTTTTCGTGAACAAACAAGAATTAGATATATTGTTGTGTATTAAAGAAACTCCTTTTATAAACCAACGTAAGCTTGCAGAAGTTAGTGGTTATTCATTGGGTCTTGTTAATGCTGCACTTAAAAATTTAGTTAGTGAAGACTTTTTAACCACTTCGTACGAACTAACAAAAAAAGCTTCTGCTTATTTTGAAAAGACTTCGCCAAAGCGTGCAGTAATTCTTGCAGCTGGTGCAGGTATTAGAATGGTTCCTATAAATACCGAAACACAAAAAGCACTTTTAGAAATTAAGGGCGAAACCTTAATTGAACGCCAAATTAAGCAATTACATTCGGTTGGAATTACCGATATAACTGTAGTTTCCGGTTATATGAAAGAACGACTTGAATTTTTAATTGATAAGTATGATATTTCACTTGTATATAACCCCGAATATTTTACTAAAAACAACCTATACTCGCTTTATCTTGTAAGAAAAAAACTCGAAAACTGCTATGTTATACCTTGCGATTTATGGTGCAAAGAAAACCCATTTAACAAAACAGAAGTTTATCCTTGGTATATGGTTACAGATGAAGAAACCATTAATACAGACATTCGTGTTAATAGAAAAGGTCAGCTTGTTAGAATTCCCTATTCTAGCATTGGAAATAAAATGCTTGGCATTTGTTATTTAGATGCTGAATTAGGCGCACTCGTTTCTAAAAAGCTTAAAGTTTTGGCTCGCGAAGCTAAATATTCAAATTCCTTTTGGGAAGAAGCTTTGTATAGTGATAAAAAAATGCTTTGCTATGCCAAAATTGTTCCAGCTAACGATAATTTTGAAATTAATACTTTTGAACAGCTTCGAGATATTGACAGCGATTCACTACACCTTAAATCTGAAAAAATTAATATTATAGCTCATGCTATGAACTGCAAACCTGAAGATGTTGTTAATATTAAAATTCAGAAAAAAGGTATGACAAACAGAAGCTTTTTATTTTCCCTTAAAGGAAAGCGCTATATTATGCGTATTCCCGGTGAAGGCACCGACCACCTTATTAACCGTCGTGAAGAAGCTAATGTTTACAACACCATTTGGGACAAGCATTTAAGCGATGATATTATTTACATCAACCCAGAAAACGGATATAAAATTACCGAATTTTTGAATGGCGCTCGTCCCTGCGACCCTTTTAATGAAAATGATGTTAAGCTTTGTATGAAACGTCTTCGTGAATTTCATAATATGAATCTTAAAGTAAATCATATCTTCGATATTTTTGAACGCATAAATTTTTACGAAAGCTTATGGACTAGTACAGAATCACAATATTTAGATTACTGTGATACAAAAGCCAAAGTCTTTTCACTTAAAAATTATATTGATGCTAATAAGAAAGATTATTGCTTAACACATATCGACGCCGTTCCTGATAACTTCTTATTCTATAAGAATGAATATGGCGAAGAAGAAATTCGTCTTATTGACTGGGAATATTCTTCTATGCAGGACCCACACGTTGATATTGCAATGTTCATAATTTACGCTATGTACGATAGAGAAAACGCAGAAAAGCTTATTGATGCATACTTCCCTGAAGGCGTAGATAATAAAACAAGAGCAAAAATATATTGTTATATTTCTGCATGTGGTCTTCTTTGGAGTAACTGGTGCGAATATAAACGCGATTTAGGCGTTGAGTTTGGCGAATATTCGTTAAAACAATATCGTTATGCAAAAGAATACTATAAGCTAGCTTGTGAACTTATTGAAAAGGAGAATTCAAATGCATAAGGTTAAAAGAGCTATTATAATGGCAGCAGGCACAGGCTCACGCATGCAGCCACTTACCTTCACAACACCAAAGCCATTAATTAAGGTTAACGGCGAAAGAATGATAGATAGTGTTATTAAAGCGCTACACAAAAATTCAATTACCGAAATTTATGTAGTAGTTGGACATTTAAAAGAAGAGTTCAACGTTCTTACTAAAGATTTTGAAGGTATAACCTTAATTGAAAACCCTTACTACAACTCTTGTAATAATATATCTTCTTTATACGTTGCACGTGAACACCTTAAGGATGTTATAATTCTTGATGGCGATCAGGTAATTTACGACCCCGATATTTTATCTCCTGATTTTGTTCGTTCGGGATACAATGCCATTTGGACCGATGAACCCACTAACGAATGGGTTTTAACGGTTGAAAACGATGTTGTAACTGCTTGCAGCCGTACAGGAGCCGATAAGGGTTGGCAACTATTCAGCGTTTCACGTTGGAGCGAAGAAGACGGCACTCGCCTTAAAGGACATCTTGAAGAAGAATTTATAAAGAAAGAAAATACACAAATATATTGGGATGACGTGGCTATCTTCTGCCACCCCGAAGAATATACACTTGGCATAAAAGAAATGTCGGCAGGCGCAATTGAAGAAATTGATACAATTGAAGAACTTGCAGCTAAAGACGCTTCTTACAAAAAGTATTTACAGGAGAAAAACTAATGAAACAAAATGTTGAAACCAAAAAAATTGACTGGATGATAACTCTAGTTCCCCTAGCACTTATTGTTGGTCTTAGTGTTCTATTTTTTCTTTTACCCGAACAGTCTAATGTAATTATTTCACAGGTGCGCGCACTTTTAGGCGATACAATGGGCGTTTATTACCTAATTATTGGGCTTGGAGTGTTCCTTTGTTCTATATTTGTTGCTTGTTCTAAATACGGCAACATTGTTTTAGGTGGTCAAAACGAAAAACCTAAATACTCCTTTCTAGCTTGGGGTTCTATGATGTTTACAGCAGGACTTGCTGCAGATATTCTTTTCTATTCCTTTTCCGAATGGATGCTCTACGCAACAGACGCCCACGTTCAACAACTAGGAAACATGCAAGACTGGGCAGGTGTATTTCCCCTATTCCATTGGAGTTTAATTCCTTGGGGCTTTTATTTAATGCTTGCAGTTGCATTCGGCTTTATGCTTCACGTTAGAAAAAGAGAACGCCAAAAGTATTCTGAAGCATGTCGTCCCATCCTTGGCAAACACACAGACGGCTTTTTAGGTCGCATTATTGACCTTCTAGCTGTTTTTGCACTACTTGCCGGCACTGCTACTACATTTTCACTAGCTACTCCCCTTATGGCGCAAATAATTATTGAACTGTTTGGTATTACTATTAGTTCTACATTAATTAACATAATTATTCTTGTGGTTACATGTATTGTTTACACCTATTCGCTACTTCACGGTTTTAAGGGAATTAGCATTCTTGCAAAGGCTTGTGTTTATCTTTTCTTTGGTCTTTTAGCCTACGTATTGCTTTTAGGTGGCGAGACACGTTATATCATTGAAACCGGCGTAGAATCGCTTGGAACTATGTTTAAAGAGTTTTTTGGACTTGCTACCTATTCCGACCCACTTCGCGAAAACTCCTTCCCACAAAACTGGACCATTTTCTATTGGGCTTATTGGATGGTATGGTGTGTTGCAGCACCCTTCTTCATTGGTTCAATTTCAAAAGGTCGTACAATTCGTCAAACAATTATTGGTGGATACGCTTTCGGTGTTGGCTCTACCCTTTTAAGTTTCATAATTCTTGGTAACTATTCAATGGGAATGCAGGTTCAAGGTAAAGCCGATTTCATTTCTAAATATCTTGAAAACGGCGATCTTTATGGTGTTATTATTGAAATGATAAAAAGCCTTCCTTGCGCACCATTAGTACTTATTGTTGTTCTTGTAACAATGATGGCTTTCTATGCAACATCATTCGATTCTATTGCGCTTATCGGTTCTTGTTACAGTTATCATAAATTGGGCGAAAATGAAAGCCCAAGCAAGCTTGTACAGCTTATGTGGTGCATTTTATTAATTGTTTTACCAATTGCCCTTATATTCTCCGAAAGCTCTATGAGCAATTTACAGTCGGTAAGCATCATTGCTGCCTTCCCTATTGGCGCAGTCATAGTTCTTATAACAGCAAGCTTCTTTAAAGACGCTAAAAAATTCTTAACAGAAATTAAAGAAAAAACCGATATTTAAAAAATAAAAGACCTGAACTTACAAAGTTCAGGTCTTTATTTTATTTCTTTTTGCGGTCGTGAATGACCATACCAACAACAGTAAATGCAAGTTGTGGAATATGTGTACCAATTAGTGTTCCAAAAGACTTTGAAGCTACATCGTAACTACACCACAAAAGCATATTTACAATAGTCCAAAATCTGTACTTTGCACCACTTTTTTGACCAATACACATAACAAATGTAAGTGAAGCAATAATTGCCAATAAGCAAAGCAGATTAATACCACCTATAACAATGTTAACAACTACAAACGCAATGCAGTAAATTGCAACAAGCCATTTGGGTATTGGTTTGCCTTTGCATTCAAAGAAATAGTTAATTATTGTTTGTGCAGAACCTATGTAACAAGAGATTGCACCATTTATACCGCTACCACCAACTAAATATCCGGTGGCAACTAATACATTTGCCATGAAAACCAAGAATAAAATGGTTTTCATATTTTTGCCCTTAACAAGCGAAGCTGCAATTATGCAGATAAGTCCTGCTATACTTAAAATATACGATAAAACTTCCATATTAAATCCTTACTTTTTGTAAACTGATTGTCCACTCTTCTGATAAAGACGAACATAATCAATTACGTAGTCTGCTTTACTAAAACCGGTATTTTCGGTTACAGAAGTGGATGCCAAGAAACCTTTTTTGCCACCTTTACCATCATCTACGGCAATATGTAAGTGGTGGTTAAAAATTAAATATTGATGTTCTTGGAAGCTTACAAGGTTAGTTCCTGTATTGTCGGGTCTTAATTCTTGATCCCAACCCGAAATACCCTTGCCAGCCGTTCTTTTTCCTGTCCAAGGTGAGCTCATATCAAAACGAGCATACATTCTACCATCGAAATAAAGTTTTATTTCTGTAGGTGTCCATTCGTAACCAAAGGTATGATATTCTTCATCGGGTACAACAAGTTGCTGTGTGTACGGCATTGCTGTTGGATACCAGTTTTTAGAGGGGGTGTTAGAGTTTATAAGAATATTTCCACCTATACTCTGTCTTCCGTTCTTTTGGAAAACTTCGAACATATCAACTTCAAAGAAATGGTCTAATTGCATTGACGGCGCAATTGCAGCCTCGGGGCTATCGGATATTGATCTTGTCCAGAAAGAAGCAAAAGAACCAACTTCAAGCGAAAGTTTAGCCTTCATTTCAACATAACCATGCTTAAAGTTCATTGTAGACTGTGTATGAACAGAAGGTGGAACATAATAGTTTCCGTCGGTTCCTTTATATGCAGTAAGCTTCATTGCGCCGTTTTTAACGCTTAAGGTGTTAGCATTGCTTCCCACTTTCAAAACTTCGCCACCGGTCATTTTGGTATTTTGATCAGACCACTTGTTTTTATCTAAACCGTCAACTTCAAACTCGTCGCCCCAAACGTATGAATATCCATCTGCAATTGTAGATGTAAAATCAGTAGTTTCGGAGAAAGTTGCTACTCCCCTTGCGCTTTGAGAAAGCTTTAAAAACTTTTTAACAGCAAGGTCCACAGTTACATCGTGTCCACCATCAAACACAAGCTTTTCTCCAACAATGGAAACCTTTAAATCACTATCTTTAAGTGATTTATCGCTTTCACTTCTGTTGGTTTTGCCAACCAAAATCTCTCTTTCGGTTTCGGTGTTAGCGTCGGTAACTATTTCGAGTGTTTCACCATAATTGCTTTGAAAGTATGATTGTACTAAAAGCGCAGAATTATAAGCATTTAAATTACTTGCAGGAGTTACAATTACATAACCATATGGACCAGCCCAGTCATATACAAGGGTTGCTTGTATATTGTTAGTACTATTGCCATCTCTATCGTGTGGATCGGTTTCTCATCTCCACCAAAAGAAAAAGGCCCATTGGGGCCTTTTTTCTTTTGGCGCAAGGGCGGGGAGCGAACCCTTGGGCTGCGGCGTCAAGAAAACAGTCCGGTGGACTGTTTTTAGCTGCAGGAGCTGCGGTAGCAGCTCGGTGTGGTTTTCGCGGCGGAGCAGAGCGAAAAGCACGTCGATTCCCGCCATCTCCACCAACGACAAAGGACACCCATCAGGGTGTCCTTTTTGTCGTCCTTTTGATTTTTGCAACCAAACGCAACGTAAATCGCCAAAACATGTTATCTTTGGTTGGTTGTTCAATACGCAACCAAACTTTACAATATTCATAGAAATCACACGAATGCGCCGGGCATTCGGAGAAGAGGTGTACTATGAATATCGTTGAACTGTCGGGGGTCTGCAAGACCTATCCCGCGTTCCGGCTCGACCATGTGTCGTTCTCGCTCGAAGCGGGGAAGATCACCGGCTTCATCGGCCGGAACGGCGCCGGGAAGACCACGACCATCAAGTCTATGCTGAATCTGGTGCATCCGGACAGCGGGGAGATCTCGTACTTCGGCCTGCCGTTTTCGGGCCATGAGATGGAGATCAAGCAGCGGATCGGCTATTCCACCGGAACGGTGAGCTGGTACCCGAGGAAACCCATCCGGGAGATCGTCTCCGTCACGAAGGCGTTCTACCCGAGCTGGGATGAGGAGGCTTATCGGAACTATCTGGAGCTGTTCGGGCTGGACGAATCGAAAAAGCCCATCGAACTGTCGGAGGGCATGAAGGTGAAGTTCAACCTCCTGCTGGCTCTGTCGCACCGTGCCGAGGTGCTCATCCTGGACGAGCCCACCAGCGGGCTGGACCCGTTTTCCAGAGACGAACTGCTCGAGCTCTTCATGACGCTGAAGGAACACGGCGTGACCATCCTGTTCTCCACCCACATCACGTCTGACATCGAAAAATGCGCGGACGACCTCGTGTATATCAGCAACGGGACCATACAGGCCGCCTGCTCGAAACAGGAGTTCCTCGAGCAGTACAGCGAGCCGGGAGAGACGCTGGAAGAGATCTTCCTGAGACTGGAAAAGGAGGCGAGGGCATGAACGCGCTGCTGAAAAAAGAAATGCGCCTGAGCGCGCTGCTGTTGACCTATCTGTTTATCGGCTTTGGGGTCATGACACTGGTTCCCGGTTACCCGATCCTGTGCGGCGCCTTCTTCATCACGCTGGGCATCTTCCAGAGTTTTCAGAGTGCCCGGGAAGCCAATGATATCGTCTTCTCAGCACTGCTCCCCATCGCGAAGCGCGACGTCGTCAAAGGGAAGTATCAGTTCACGGCGTTTATCGAGCTTGCGGGCTTTGCTGTCATGGCGGTCCTCACACTGGTCCGCATGACCGTGCTGGCGGATGCCGTCATCTACCGGCAGAACGCTCTCATGAACGCGAACCTCTTCTTTCTCGGTTGCGTGCTTCTGATCTTCGGGCTGTTCAACGCCATCTTCCTCGGCGGGTTCCTGAAGACGGCATACAAACTGGGGAAATACTTCGTGATCTTTATCGCCGTTTGTTTTGTGGTCATCTTCCTCGCGGAGGCCGCACACCACGTGCCCGGCCTCGGCGCGCTGAATGCCTTCGGGTTCGACCACATTGGCCTGCAGCTCCTGACGCTCCTCGCCGGAGCCGCCGCCTTTGTCGCCCTGACGTTCCTGTCGTATAATAAAGCATGCAAGGACTTTGAACGGATCGACTTATAGGAGGCAACGGCCATGTTGAAAGAAAACCTGCGGATCCTGCGCAATTTGAACGGCTATTCACAGGAGCAGATCGCCGAAAAGATCGAGATCTCCCGCCAGGCATACGCGAAGTGGGAGAACGGCCAGACCACGCCCGACCTCGAAAAGGCGGCGCGGCTCGCGGAGGTATACGGCGTCACGATCGACAGCCTTCTGAAGACCGAGACCTTGGAAGGCGTCGGGACCGTCCCGCCGGCGCCCGCCGGCAAGAATATCTGGGGCTCCGTCACGCTGGGCGACCGGGGACAGATCGTCATCCCGAAGGCGGCCCGGGACCATCTGGGGCTGCAGGGCGGCGACCGGCTCATCGTGGCCAGCGACGAACACGGGGTCGCTCTCATCCGCGCGGACTTCTTCGAGGAAAAGATGCGCGACCTCATGGCGCGTCTGTCCGCGATCCCGGAGGAATGAGCCGTCCCGGCGATCCCACCGGACAAAAGAAAAGCACCTCGCAGGAGGTGCTTTTTTGTTTCGACAGAGGGGTCAGGGGCTTACTTGATGATGCCGGCCATCTTGAGCGGCGCCAGCGGGTCGTGTTTGAACTCCGCGTTGCCGCGGGTGGAGCCGCCGTCTGCCAGGACGTCGACTGCCGCGAGATAGCCGTTGCGCGGGTCGGCCGCGGAGGCGATGCAGAAGCCGAGTTCCTCGGGTTTGCCCATGCGGCTCTCGCAGGCTTTCTCGATGAGGTCGCCGCCGTGTTCCACTTCGGCGTTGCCCATGTCGGTGGCGATGAGTCCGGGGGAAACGGAACAGACGCGGATGCCGCGGGGACCCAGGTCGAAAGCGGTCTTCGCCGCGTACCAGGTGACGAAGTTCTTGGACAGGGCGTACGCCATGCCGGCGGACAGGTAGTCGTCGGAGATGAGGCCGGTGACTTTCAGGATGCCTTTCACGAACAGGTCTTCGTTCTTGTCCGCCTGCTTGTACAGGAACTTGAAGGGCTTGACCATGGCGCCGGGCAGGGAATAGGCGGAGTTGGAGGCGACGTCGCAGATGACGGAGCCCTTGTCCATGTATTTCTGGAATTCTTCGTTCACATAGACGGTGCCCATCGCGTTGATGCGGAACAGTTTTTCGGCATTCGTCATGGACGGGGACATGCCGGCGCAGTTGATGACCTGCTTGATGACGCCCTGTTCGGACGCGAACTTCGCGAGTTCGGCGACGCTGGCTCTGCTCGAAGTGTCGCAGGTCTTGTAGATGGCTTCGACGCCTTCTTTTTTCAGCTCTTCACAGGCCGCGGCGAGCTTGCTCTCGGTACGGCCGGAGATGATGACGAGACGGTCTTTGATGTACTTTGCCGTGGCAAGGCCCATGCCGGAGCCGCCGCCGGTGATGACACATACT
>JAFOFE010000110.1 GCA_017387475.1 Clostridia bacterium
GTGTTAGTCCTTCGTTAGCAAGGGTTACCGTGCCCCATTGGCTAAGTCCGTTACAGGTCGATGTTGTTCCGTTGCAAAATTGCGTAAAAAGTGGATTTACCGTGCCTTGCCTTACAACATAATCGTTAAATAGTTCATCTACAATTGCACTTATGTTTTCAAAAATATCCCTGTCTTTAACAAATGCTTGGTCAAACGCTGTCGAATTTGTAATATCAAAATCATACCCACGCGAAGGGTACCATTCGCTGTAAATTCTGTTTAGCGCATAAGTGGTTATAGCATATATATTTGCCCTTAACGCATTTTCGGGCCAGTTCGGGTATATCTCGCTCGAAGCAACATTCTTAATATAATCTGCAAAAGGAACAGTTATGTTTTCGGCATTAGAGTCGGGTGGTCCCAGGTGTACCGTTATTGTTTCGGGTATGGGCGCAAAAATTTGTTCAGCCATAATTTCCCCCTAAAGTTCGTAACTTTCAAACTCATCAATAATAATGGGCTTGTTCTTTTCAGGCTCGGAGGTTAATGGGTACATAGAAACATTTTGCAGCGATGTTGTGTTGTCAAATACTGCAACATTGTAGTTAACAGTTTCTATATATCCGTCGGCAGAAGTTCTAACGTTGTAATAAGCATACGGTCTTTCAATAGGGTTTGGCGCATCGGTAAAACTCGACGATGGCGCAGGCAAGGGAATAGGCGCAGTTTTACCACTTCGGTTGGTGTACTGTTCTGCCAAAATAAGTTCATCTTCGCCACTACCCGTAAAAATTGTAACCTTTGCGTTTTCAACAGGATAAAGCCCCCTAATAGCAGTAGCAACAACTACAATATTACCACTACCTATCATGTCGGGTGCATTTACAGCAGACTTCAGTTCTTTTGCCAAAATATCGTTGTTTACAATCGGCTTCGGTTCGTTGCTTGGCATAGCAAAAGCCTGCATTGCCTTCATTTCGGCTATGTATTTATCAAAAATCGATTTATCCATAATTTACTCCTTAAAAAATTGTTTATTATATTTATATGCAAGTTACCCCTGAATAGTTCCGTGGTGTTTGTAAACAATAAAAAGGGTGAAAAAATTGGAAGATAAAAATTTTAGAATAAACCTTAACGAAAACACAGAAATTATCGAGGAGATTTTCAAGGGCGATAGTATTTTAAGAAAAAGAGAATTTTCTTTTAATAGCGTTAACGCCTGCCTTTTTTATTTCGACGGAATGGTTAATGTAGAACTTATAAACGAATCTATAATTAAACCACTTGTCAAAACCAAAACAGAAATCACAAATCAAAAAATAGCAAAGCAGGTTGCCGAAAAATTGCTTTTTGCAAGCGAAATTAAACTTACTTCAAGCATAAACGAAGCCGTGTCAGCCATTCTTTACGGCGACACATTGTTGCTTATTGAAAAAAGCCACCTGGCAATAATAGTTAACACAAAAGGGTGGCGCACAAGGGGCATTTCCGAACCCGAAAATGAGCGCGTGCTTCAAGGCCCGCGTGAAGGGTTCGATGAAGCGGCAATGTTTAATGTCGCAATGATTAGAAGAAGGCTTCAAACCCCCAACTTTTGCGCCAGTACAATTCGTCTTGGAAGAAAAACAAACACCTATGTTTTTATATGCTATATAAAAGGCCTGGTTAACGAACAGGTCCTTAAAACCCTTAAATACCGACTTTCAAAAATTGATATAGATTCGGTGCTGGATTCTAATTATATTACCGAACAAATAACCGACCATAAATCATCCCTTTTCAAATCGGTTGGCGCAACCGAACGCCCCGATATTGTAGCAGCAAGACTTCTTGAAGGTAGGGTTGCCCTTGTTGTAGATTCAACCCCTGTTGTAATAACCCTGCCGTACCTTTTTTCAGAAAATTTTCAGTCGGACGAAGACTACTATATAAACTATAAATTAGCGTCCTTTGGCAGACTTTTAAGAATGATTTGCTTCTTTTTAGCAACATCGGCTTCTGCTATTTATCTAGCGCTAATAACATTTCATTTTCAGTTTTTACCACCTGCGTTCGCAATAACTGTATCGTCTTCAAGAATGGGTGTGCCGTTTCCGTCTGCCCTTGAATGTATAATATTAACCCTAATATTCGAAGTGCTGCGTGAAACGGGAATAAGAATGCCACAAAGCGTTGGCCACGCCCTTAGTATTGTAGGTGGGCTTGTAGTAGGTCAAGCAGCAGTAGAAGCTAAAATAGTAAGCGCACCAATGTTAATAGCAGTTGCTTTTTCGGGAATTTGTGGTTTAATGGTGCCACGCCTTAAAACTGCAGTTTTTTATTTAAGGTTTATAACCATATTTTCGGCATCGCTTTTTGGCATTTACGGTATTCTGTGTGTCTTGGCTGTAACACTAATATCGGTTTTAAAAATGCAGTCTTTCGGTGTAGATGCAACACTTTCGTTAAACAACCCCACCTTCCAAACACTAAAAGATGTTTTTGTGCGTGCTTCTTGGACTAAAATGTTAACAAGACCGTTAATTCAAACTAAAAATATTATAAGGAAAACAAAATGAATAAATTTTTCAAAATAATTTTATGTCTGCTGTTAACCCTAATGCTGTCTGCTTGTTATATTGAACCCGACGCTAAATTTACAGTAACTGCAATAGGTTTTTCAGGCAAAGAGAACGGCGTTGAAGCCTATCTTCAAACCATAGATTTTGCAAACACCAAAAACGGCAACACAGCCACATTTTTAACATCAGGCAGTGGCAAAACCGTAAATAAAGCGCTCCAAGACATTAAAACAAAGCTTTCAAAAGCACCGTCCTTTGAACATTGCCAAATAGTATTAGTCTCAAACGGAATAGAAGGGGAAGTGTTTAACCAAACGCTTACCCTTTGCGAAACGCTTGGTATGTCGCAAAGGGTAACAATAGCTTATGCGAATAATATACCAAGTGCATTAGAAAACAACAAAATAACAAGTGGCACCGAACTTATGTCCCTAATAAAACAAAATGCCAAAACACTGGGCTTTGGCAAACATAATGCGCTTTTCGAAATAAAAACTGCCATTCTTGAAAACGGTGGAAATTTTGCGCTTGTTAATATTCAAACTAAAAATGAAGAAATTAAATTTTCGGGTCTTTACGAATATAAAAACAGCCAACAATTCAAAGCCTTAAATTTAAAGCAAAGCTTAAACTACCAAGGGGATAAAGCAAAGTGAAAAATAATGTTAGCACAATTTGCCTAGTATCAATGATAATACTCGGTGATATTCTTTTAACACTAAAATTTTTCGGTAACGCATGGAACGATATTTTAGGTGCAACCCTTGCATTTGCTTCGGCAGGCATTGTTTTGTTTGCAGCTAAATACGCCTTAAATAACTTTTCATCTTGCAAATTCAAATATAAAAATACATTTAACTTAACAGCATTAATTATTTCGGTATTGCTTCTAATAATAACGGCGCTTTATGTGGCGTTTAACTTTTCCTTATACGTGGTAAAAATAATGCTTCCTTGGCAAAACATAACCCTACCGTTTGTTTTAATTGCCGTAATATCCATATTTTTAGCATTAAACGGTAAAACGGTGCTTTATAAACTTTCGGTACTGGCCTTGCCTATGATAATAGCAATTATAATTTTTATGTTTTCATTTTCGGTACAGTTTATGAATGTTAAATATCTGCTGCCGTATAAGCCTTTAAATAAAGATATCCTTTCGGCATTTTGCCCTGTGTTTTTAAATCTTTTGTCTTCTAGCATACCTATTTTATTTCTGCTTAAAAACCAAAAAAACAAACCCTTGCTAATATCCTTCGGTTTAAGCTTTGCAGTATATATAATATGTGTTGTTAATGTTTTAGGCATTTTCGGCAGCGAGCTTGCACAAACCTTAAGTTATCCTTATTCGGTCGCAGTAAGCACGGCAGCAATGGGCGAAATCTTTTCAAGACTGGACGGTTTCTTTTATGCTGTTGCCTTTTTTACAGCCCTTGTTAAAGTTGGTGCGTGCTTATATTCTGCAAAAGAAATTGTCGTTTTAATAATTTATAGAGCTAAAGTGAAAAAATTTTAACTTTACTATTGAAAAGTGCAAACAAATGTGGTAATATTATAGCATAAAATTCCACAAGGGGCATTGTCTTTTGTGCAATTTGTCAAAATTTTGTGGTTTTTCTTGGTTAAAGAGGCAAAAGCAAGAAAAATCGCGTCGCATATGAAAGGAGCGCTTGTTTTGAAAGACTACAAGGCTAAAAACATTCGAAATGTCGTTTTCGCCGGTCATGCTTCGGCCGGTAAAACCTCTCTTGTCGAGGCGGCTTATTACCTAACCGGTAAATCAGACCGTCTTGGCACCATCGCAGAAGGCAACACCATATCAGACTTCGACGCAGAAGAAATTCGCAGAAAGTCAAGTATTTCGGCATCTGTTGTTCCTTGCGAATGGAAGGATGTTAAGCTTAATATTATAGATACTCCCGGTCAGTTCGACTTTTCAGCTTCGGTTAGCGAAGGTTTCCGTGCTGCAGGAAGCTCGGTTATCGTAATTTCGGGCAAAAGTGGACTTTCGGTAGGTGCACAAAAGGCATTCGATTCTGCATCTAAAAAGGGTATTGCAAAAATCTTCTTCATCAATAAAATGGATCACGAACATGCAGATTTCTACAAGGTGTTCGAAGACCTTAAATCTACCTACGGACCAATGGTCTGCCCAATTGTTGTTCCTTATGTTGAAGACCATAAGGTTCAGTGCTACATAAACCTTATCGACTTCCGTGCTTACGCTTATCAAGATGGTAAAGCAACCGTTGTTCCTATGCCCGATATGGGCCACCGTCTTGAAGGTCTTCGCACAGCTATCAACGAAGCTGTTGCAGAAACCAGCGAAGAACTTATGGAAAAATATTTCTCGGGCGAAGAATTCACTCCCGATGAACTTATTATGGGTCTTGCTACAGGTGTTCGCCGTGGTGAAATCGCACCTGTATTCTGTGGTAGTTCGGGCGCGCTCGAAGCTATCGACCAACTACTTAACGGTCTTATTTGGCTTGCTCCTTGGGCAGAAACAGTTGCAGGCGAAACAGGCGTAGATAACGACGGTAACGAAGTTCAGTTAACCGTTAATGAAGATGCACAAACAGCAGCAGTTGTATTCAAAACTGTTGTCGACCCATTCGTTGGTAAACTTGTTTACTTCAAGGTTGTAAGTGGTAAGGTTACTTCCGATATGACCCTTCTTAATATGCGCACAGGCGCTAACGAACGTATCGGTAAACTATATTTCGTTTGTGGTAAAAAGCAAATTGAAACTAATGTTGTTGCCGCAGGCGATATCGGTGCTGTTGCTAAACTTAATGCAACCGGCACAGGCGATACCCTTTGTTCACCTGCACGCCCTGTAAGACTTCCCGAAATCTCTTACGAACTTCCAAACTACAAAATGGCAGTTCGTCCCAAGAAAAAGGGCGAAGAAGAAAAACTCGCTTCTGGTCTTTACAAACTTGCTGAAGAAGATCCAACCATTAGCGTTTACAATAACGACGCAACAGGCGAAATGATTTTAGCAGGTCTTGGCGAACAACATCTCGATACTATTGCAAATAAGCTTAAAACCAAGTTCGGTGTTGAGCTCCAACTCGACGCTCCAAAGGTTGCATACCGTGAAACCATTCGTAAAAAGGCAAAGGCTCAAGGCCGTCATAAGAAACAGTCGGGTGGACACGGTCAGTTCGGCGATGTTTGGATCGAATTTGAACCATGGGATTGCGAAGGTATCGAATTTGCCGAAACAGTATTCGGAGGTTCTGTTCCTAAAAACTATTTCCCTGCAGTTGAAAAGGGCCTTTTAGAGTCTGCACAGACAGGTGTACTTGCAGGTTATCCAATTGTTGGTGTTAAAGCAACACTTACTGACGGTTCTTATCACCCTGTAGATTCTTCCGAACTTGCATTCAAAACAGCAGCTTCTCTTGCATTCAAGGCAGGTATCCCCGAAGCTAACCCCGTTCTTCTTGAACCCGTTGTAACCCTCGTTACAACCGTTCCTACCGATAATTCGGGCGATATTATGGGCGATATTAATAAGCGCCGTGGCCGTGTACTTGGTATGGATCCCGACGGTAAGAATATGGTTATTTCGGCAGAAGTTCCCGAAAGCGAACTTGCCGACTTCCCAACAGTGCTTCGTTCTGTAACCCGTGGTATTGGTTCTTTCTATACCGAATTTGCAAGATACGAAGAAGTTCCTGCTTCTATCGCACAAAAAATCATCGCAGAAAGCAAAGCAGAATAAAATATATTAAAAACAGTGTGGGCTTCAGCAACGATACACCCTTTTTCACCTGCAACGCGCCATTTTCGGTTTATTCGCTTTTTAAAAACTTTTTTGATATTAAAGAGCAAACGGGAGAAGCAGGCTACTTTTCGGCACTAGCGCTTTTCTATTCTATAATGGATGTTGTAAGTATAATGCAAAAAACACCTATGGAATTTCCATAGGTGTTTTATCTTATATTAATCTAATCTTGTTCTTTCTGCATCTTCTTCCAATTATAAAAACCGTAAATGTCGTTAAGTAAAAACATAATAAAACAGAAAACCATTGAAAGATTAGATATGTCTTTTATGCTTGCAATAACCCAAAGCACAATAAGAACAATGTCGTTTACAGCATAAGCTAAAGCGTAATACGGGCTTCTTAAAAATGTAAAGGAAGCTGCTATAAAACTTGTAGCAATTGAAAGTGTACTAATGTAAAGGCTGGCGTTATTAAGCGCTTTAAGAATAAAGAAAAAAGAAATTGTTACAATTATTGTCGAAATTATAATTAAAATAATTTTTTTCGGTGTCATAAAGGCAACTTCAACTCGATCAGAATCTTTGTGTGGATGCCTTATCCAACTAATTGTAGATACAACAGCCATCGGAAGACTCATACCAACATAGGTAATCATTTCGCCGTAATATCTAGCTTCAAACGAAACAATTCCATAAAGAATAGCAAATGCAATTATAAAAAATTGTCCTGCAAGCATACCCTTTGCAATAAAAATAAGCCCTGTAACGCCTAAAAGGGAAGCCACAGTTGCAGTAAAACCTGCCTTACCACCTAATATTGAAGATATGCCAATTACAAACATAGAAGATAGCCATAAACATAGTTCGAAAGTGTTAAGGCTTTTAAAAGGATTATTAATCTTCATATAATCACCAAGACAATAAATAATACGGTGAAATGTTATCATATTGCAAACAAAAAGTCAATAAACATAATAATAGTTGAAAAATTCTAAATATGTGGTAAAATATAATCAAATGGCGTATATTTTTTATAGAAAGCAATTTCTGTAATTAGGAGATGAATTAGTTGTATATCCCTTTTTCTCCACCCGATATGACTCCAACCGAAGCAGAACTCGTTAAGCAAACTATTCTTTCCGGTTGGATAACTTCAGGTCCTAAAAAATTCGAATTTGAAAATAAATTATCAAAATATTGCGGCACTAATAAAACCTGCGCTATGAGTTCGGCAACAGCTGCCCTTGAACTTACATTGCGCTTGCTTGAAGTCGGCCCTGGCGACGAAGTTATTGTTCCCGCATACACATATACTGCTACTTGTAGCGTAATTTGCCATGTTGGCGCAACCCCTGTAATGATAGATACTGCTAAAGATAGCTTCGAAATGGATTACGATGCTATGGAGGCTGCAATTACCGAAAAAACAAAGGTAATTATGCCGGTAGATCTTGGTGGCGTAGTGTGCAATTACGAACGCATTTTTAGTGCTGTTCAAAACAAAAAAGCTTTGTTTAAGCCAACTGCTGCCCTTCAAAAAAGGTTTGGCAGAATTATCGTTCTTGCCGACTGCGCCCATGCGCTTGGCTCTGAAAGACACGGTGTAAAAACAGGCTCTATTGCCGATTTTACGTGTTTCAGCTTCCACGCTGTTAAAAACCTTACAACTGCAGAAGGCGGCGCTGTTACCTGGAAAGATATTAACGGAGTAGATAACGAAAAAATCTACGAAGCATTTCAGTTAATGTCGCTTCATGGTCAAAACAAAACCACCCTTAACAAAAATAAACCTGGCGCTTGGGAGTACGATATTATCGCACCTTTTTATAAGTGCAATATGACAGATATTGCTGCGACCATAGGTATTGCTCAACTTGACCGTTATGAAGATATGCTTAAAAGAAGAAGCCATATTATTGAAAAATATAATAATGCGCTTAAGTCTTTAAATGTTCAGGTTTTAAACCATAAAACCAAAGACTATACTTCTTGTGGTCATCTTTATCTTGTTCGTGTAAATGGCATAACCGAAGAAAAGCGTAACCTTATAATTGAAAAAATGGCAGAAGCAGAAGTTGCCTGCAATGTTCACTATAAGCCACTTCCAATGCTTACAGCATATAAAAATTTAGGTTACGATATTAAAAATTATCCAAATGCCTTTGCTCAATACCAAAACGAAATAAGTCTGCCGCTTTATAGCCGTCTTACCGACGAACAGGTAGATTACGTTATTGAAAACTTCATACGCTGTGTGGAGGAAACTGTATGATAAAGTGGGAAAACCTTCCCGAAACTCTTAAAAAAAGCGAAATAGAACCATATTATAAAGCCCTTAAACATAAGGGCTTTTCGCTGTTTTTAAAAAGAATGTTCGATATTTTAGCATCGGGCATTTTAATAGTTTTGCTTTCACCCGTAATGCTTGTTTTAGCTATACTAATTAAGTGCGATTCTAAAGGCCCCGTACTATATAAAAGCACAAGGGTAACAAGATATAATAAAGATTTTACCATTTATAAATTTCGCACAATGACAGTAGATGCCGACAAAAAAGGTTCGCTTATAACCGTTTCGGGCGATAACCGAATTACTAAAATCGGCGCTAAAATCAGGGGTTCAAGGCTAGATGAAATACCACAGCTTTTCAATGTCTTTTTAGGACAAATGAGCTTTGTTGGCACACGCCCCGAAGTAAGACGCTATGTCGATATGTACACCCCCGAAATGATGGCAACGCTGCTTCTTCCTGCAGGTATAACATCAAAGGCAAGCCTTCTTTACAGAAACGAAGATGAAAAAATGGCACAGCTTACAAAAGAGGGAATGACGGTAGATAAAGCCTATGTTAACCACATACTTCCCGAAAAGATGAAACTTAATTTAGAATACATAAAAAATTTCAGTTTTTTGGAAGACGTTTCCACCTGCATAAAAACTGTATTTTAACAAAATTTGCACATAATTTTAATGTTGACAAATTTCATATTTTTGATATAATATTATGCGAAGACTCTGCTTTTTTGGAAAGTCTGTCAGGGAGAATGCGTCGTCGACTGTAAGCGCATTTCAGGCAAGTAGTAAGTATGGGAACACTTCGTCGCAACACCATAATTTAATATTAAAAGTGGATGTTATTTTTAGCATCAAAACGGGTGGCACCGCGGATATTTTGTTTATTCGTCCCGAGAATACTTTTTTAAGTATTCTCGGGGCTTTTTATTTATTAATTTTAGCAAACGGAGGAATTAAAAATGTATAGAACCCATCGTTGCAATGACATAAGAAAGGAACACATCGGGCAGGTTGTGGAGCTTGCTGGTTGGGTAGAAGTAATACGCGACCACGGCGGCGTACTCTTTGTGGACCTTCGTGATGAAACAGGCGTAACACAGGTCGTAGTTCACGACGAAAATTTATTAAAGGGCATAGCAAAGGAAACTGTTATTTCTACAAAGGGAACCGTTACCTTGCGTGATGCAGGAACAGAAAACCCAAAAATCGCAACCGGCGATGTTGAACTTGTAGCAAATAGCGTTACCGTTCTTGGTGCTTGCACTCGCGACCTTCCTTTCGAAGTTGGCGCACAAAACACCAACGAAAATATTCGTTTAAAGCATCGCTTTTTAGATCTTCGTTCAAAGAAGCTTCACGATAACATCATTCTTCGTAGTAAGGTTATCGGCCATATGCGTAAGCTTATGGAAGAAAGAGGCTTTTTAGATATCCAAACACCAATTCTTACTGCATCTTCTCCCGAAGGCGCGCGTGATTTCCTTGTTCCTTCTCGTAAGCATCCTGGCAAATTCTATGCGCTTCCTCAAGCACCACAGCAGTTCAAACAGCTTCTTATGGTGTCCGGGTTCGATAGATATTTCCAAATTGCACCCTGCTTCAGAGATGAAGATGCTCGTGCCGACCGTTCACCGGGTGAATTCTATCAGCTCGACTTCGAAATGGCGTTCGCAACCCAAGACGAAGTATTAGAGGTTTGCGAATCGGTAGTTGCCGATGTTTTCCGCACCTTCTCCGATAAGCCTATTACAGCGACTCCATTTAGAAGAATTCCTTTTGCAGAAGCAATGGCTAAATACGGCTCCGATAAGCCCGACCTTCGCAACCCGCTTATCATTTGCGATTTAACAGATTTCTTTACCCGTGCGCCCTTCAAGCCTTTTATGAACAAACCCGTTCGTGGTATTGTTGCACCTTGTAAGGCAGAACGCTGGTTCTTCGACAAATCTTTAGATTTCGCACAAAAGCAAGCTAAAATGGCAGGTCTTGCACACATCACACTTTTAGATGCTGCAACCTACACCTTTAAAGACGACCCAATTTCCAAGGTTCTTTCCGACGAACAGAAGAAGGAAATTGTTGAACTCACAGGCGTAAAAGAAGGCGAAACAATCTTCTTCATTTGCGACAATGTATCAGGCACTGCCGATAAAAACGCAGGTGTTATTCGTACCTGGCTTGGTAACGAACTTGGCCTTATTAATAAAGATGCTTTCGAATTCTGCTTCGTTGTAGATTTCCCAATGTTCGAACTCGACGAAACAACCGATTCTATTATCTTTACCCACAACCCATTCTCAATGCCACAAGGTGGTCTTGAAGCGCTCGAAACCAAAGATCCTTGCACTATTAATGCATATCAGTATGACCTTGTATGTAACGGTATCGAACTTGCTTCAGGTGCTGTTCGTAACCACAGCCCCGAAATTATGAGAAAGGCATTCTCTATTGCAGGGTACGATGAATCTGAAGTTGAAAAGCGTTTCTCTGCGCTCTATAACGCATTCCAATTCGGCGCACCCCCACACGCAGGTATGGCCCCCGGTGTAGACCGTATCGTTATGCTTCTTGCCGATACCGAAACCATTCGTGATGTAATTGCATTCCCGCTTGACGGCGCCGCACAAGACCAGTTGCTTGGCGCACCAAGCGAAGTTACCGAACTTCAGCTCTTCGAAGCAAACGTTTCCATTCGTGGCAAAGAAGGCGCAGATACCTTCGGTACTGCAGGCGACGGTTCAAACTTTGCGTCTGCCGTTTCTGCTTCTAAAGCAGGCGTTACTTCAGGTAAAGCCAAGCTCGAAGCGCTTGAACAGGTTAACGAACTTAAATTCACAGATACCGAAAAGAAAACAATGGAAAAAATCTTTGAAACTATGGCTAAATGTGAAGCCGACCTTCAAAAGATTAACACCGAAGACACAAAGGTTATGGTTCACGTTAGGGAAATGACCAATGTTCTTCGTACCGATAAAAGAGAACAACCCTTCGACCGTGCCGATCTTCTTAAGGGCGCTCCCCAAGCAACCGAAGACAGCTGGCAGGTTCCAAGACTTGTAAAGTAAAGGTAGGTGTGCAAATTGGCTAAATATATTACTGAAATTAACAAACAGGGAAGTATCGCAGTAGACGATACTATATTAGTGAAAGATTATCCTGCAACTGCAGGCTCCAAAATGCTCGAAAACTTCGTGCCTTTATTCACTGCCGAAGCAGTAGAAAGACTTATCGCAGGTGGTTACACCATTTCGGGTAAAACTGCCGTAGGCGAATTTGGTCTTGACCTTTATGGCGAAACATCTTCAAACGATATTTGCGCAGCTGCAAGCCTTGTAGCAGATGGCGAAGTTAAAGCAGCCCTAAATGTAGATTTAAACGGCGCACCCCGTCGTGCTGCTGCAATTAAAGGCGTTACCTTTGTTAAGCCTACCTACGGTACAGTTTCACGCTATGGTGTAATTGCTGCTGCATGCTCCGGCGAACAAATTGGCGTTACTGCTAAAAATGCAAATACTGCAGCCGAAGTGCTTTCGGTTATCGCAGGACACGATGCTAAAGACGGCACAAGCCTTACTACAGAAAAGTATGAATATAATACCGAAATTTCTGTAAAAGGCAAAAAGGTTGCCGTTGTTAAAGAACTTTACGCTGCTGCTTCTGCCGAAGTAAAGGCTAAAATCGATGATGTAGTAGCAGCTTATAAAGCTGCCGGCGCAGTAGTAGAAGAAATTTCTATTGATATCTTAAACGAAATTAAAACTGCATGGACAATTCTTATGTCGGCAGAAACAACCAACAACCTTTCCCGTTTTGACGGTGTAAAGTACGGTTACAGAACCGAAAAATACAAGAATATTGATGAACTTTATGTTGGAAGCCGTAGCGAAGCTTTTGGTTTCTTAACCAAAGCAACCATTATTTATGGTTCCGATGTATTATCAAAGGGCAAGTACGATGCTTGCTACGATAAGGCACTTAAAATTCGCCGTAAAGCAGTAGAAGCTTTAACAGAGCTTTTCAAAACCTACGATGCGCTTGTTATGCCTGCTTACTCTAAAGCCGATTTCGAAGGTTATCCCATAGAAGAAGCATTTACAAAGGTTTACGAAGAAAGCTTATTTACTGCACCTGCTTCTATTACAGGTCTTCCTGCAGTAGTTAGCGCAGGCGTGCAACTTGTTGGCGACTACTTTGCCGATGGCAAGCTTTTAGGCCTTGCAAAAGTTTTAGAAAAGGAGGAAGCATAATATGAAATACGAGTTAGTCATTGGTCTTGAAACACACGTAGAACTTGCTACCGATTCTAAACTTTTCTGTTCTTGTGGTGGCCACGCTGCTGCAAACGAACCTAACGACTGTGTATGTCCTGCTTGTTCAGGTATGCCCGGTATGCTTCCTGTTACCAATAAGCACGCAATTGAACTTGCTGTTAAAGCAGGCTTAATGCTTAATTGTAAAATTAATCAGTACACCACCTTCGATAAGAAAAGTTACTACTATCCCGACCTTCCTGCAGCTTACCAAATTACACAATGGTTTAACCCCGTTTGTGTTGAAGGTACTGTTCAGGTTGGCGAAAGAGAAATTGGTATTAAGCAAATTCATATCGAAGAAGATGCAGGTAAGCTCGTACATGACGATGCTACCAATACCTCACTTGTAGACTACAACCGTACAAGTGTACCTCTTATCGAAATCGTTTCTAAACCCGATTTCAGAAGTTCCGATGAAGTTATAACCTACCTTAAAAAGCTTAAGGCAGCACTTCAGTTCGCTGGAATTTCCGAATGTGAAGAAGGCGCAATGCGTTGCGACGTAAACATTTCTGTTCGCCCCGAAGGCACCGACCAGCTTGGTGTTAGAAGCGAAATTAAAAATATGAGTTCCTTTGCCGAAATTAAAGATGCAATCGAATTCGAAAAGGTACGCCACGTAGATGCAATCGAACGTCGTACCGAAATGCTTGTTCAAGAAACACGCCGTTGGGATGAGGTTAAGCGCCGTACATTCCCAATGCGTAACAAGGAAACAGCAGCAGATTACCGTTACTTCCCCGACCCGAACCTTATGCCTATCATCATCGACGATGCTTGGCTTGATGAAATTAAGGCTAGTATGCCTGCAACTGCAGAAGAAAAGGGTCAAAAGTATGTAGATATGGGTATTGCTTCTAAAGAAGCTGCTGTTCTTGCAAGCGATGCTAAACTCTGCGCTGTCTTCGATGCCGTTGTAGAGCTTGGCCGTGAACCCAAGAGTGTTGCTTCTTGGATTCTTACCGAATGTATGAGCCGTATGCGCTATTTAGGCATTGAAACCTTAAATATAGAACCTGCAAAGCTTTCACGTATCATTGAACTTGTAGACGGTGGCGAAATTACCCGTGCTGCAGGTAAAAAGGTACTTGCCGCTGTATTTGAAAACAATGTAGATGTAGATAAATACTGCGACGAAAATGGCTTTAATGCAAAGGTTGACGAAGGCGCAATTCTTGCCGTTGTAAAGGCTGCTATCGACGCTAACCCTGCTGCAGTAGCCGATTATAAGAGTGGTAAAGAAAAGGCTTTACAGGCAATTTTCGGTGCTTGTATGCGTGAACTTAAGGGCAACGGAGATCCTGCAGTAATTCGCGAATTATTAACTAAGGAACTTGGCAAATAATATGACCTTAAAACTTTACGAAAACAATTCCTATATTAAGGAATTTACAGCAACCGTTTTGGCTTGCAATAAGGTAGCCGAAACCTATGAAGTAATTTTAGACCGTACCGCCTTCTTTGCCGAAGGCGGCGGTCAATCTGCAGATATAGGCGAAATAAACGGCGTAAAGGTGCTAGATGTACAGGAAAAGGGCGAAGATATAGTTCATACTGTTGAAAGTTCGCTTAACGTTGGCGAAACTGTAAACGGTAAAATCGATTGGGCGCTTCGCTTTTCCCGTATGCAAAACCACTGTGCAGAGCATATCTTGTCGGGTGTCATTCATAAAATGTTTGGCTACAACAATGTGGGCTTCCATATGAACGATACACTCGTTACCTTCGATGTAGATGGCCCACTTTCTGCCGATGATATTGCTTTGGTGGAACAAGAAGCAAACAAAGCTGTTTTCACTAACGCTAAAATTACGGTTACTTATCCTACTGCCGAAGAATTTAAAGAAATCTATTGCCGCAGTAAAATTGAACTTGCAAGTGGTGTAAGGCTTGTAACTGTCGAAGGCTTCGATACCTGTGCTTGTTGCGCACCACACCCAAATTTTGCAGGGGAAATAGGCGTTATTAAAATAGTTAATTTCTGTGCATTCAAGGGTGGTACTCGTATAGAAATGGTAGCAGGCGCAAATGCTTTTAATGATTATTGCTATCTTCACTCGGCAGCTAAAACCATTATGAAGCAGCTTTCTGCAAAGCGCGAAGAAATTGCCGAACAGGTACAAAAGTTAGGCGATGATTTAGCATCAGCTCGCGCAGAAATTAAAGCGTTGAACGAAAAACTTGCCACAGCATCGCTCGAAACCAAAATGATAGGCAATACCATGGTTTGCTTTACGTCAGACGCCGATTTTGGCACACTTCGTAATATTGCAAACAGTAAAACCGATGGGGCAGAATTTGTTGCCCTTTTTGCAGAAACACAGGACGGCTTTAATTATCTTGTAGCGTCAAAAAATTCCGATACAAGAAGCTTTGCCAAACTTTTAAACGAAAACTTTTCGGGTAAAGGTGGCGGCAGACCCGACTGTGTACAGGGTAAAATAGCAAAAGCCGAAAAA
>JAFOFE010000111.1 GCA_017387475.1 Clostridia bacterium
AAGTTCGGTTTCGTTGGCGTTGATTATTTCAACCTTAAATCTTTTAGATTCGGCATACATTGTGTACATACGGGTTAAAACGCCTGCGAATAAAGCTGCTTCTTCGCCACCTGCGCCACCACGAATTTCTACAATAACGTTACGGTCATCGTTGGGGTCTTTTGGCAAGAGAAGGATTTTAAGTTCTTCGGAAAGGGTTTCGATATTAGCTTTTGCTTCTAAATATTCTTCTTCCACAAGCTCTTTAAAATCTTTATCGAGTCCACCTGCTTCAAGAAGTTCGGAAGCTTCGGCTTCTGCCTGTTTTGCAGCTGCGTATTCACGATATTTTTCTACAATGGGGGTGAGCTCTTTATGCTCTTTCATTAATTTTTTAAACTGTTCGTTATCTGAAATAACGGCAGGGTCAGAAAGAAGTTGACCAACTTCTTCGAAACGCATTTCAACAGATTTTAATTTATCAAACATTGCTATTCTCCAAAACTTTCTTTATATTTTTTTCGACCTTAACACGTGGTGTCATAACCTCGTGGCCACAACCTGTGCAGCGTATTTTAAAGTCTGCTCCTATGCGAAGGACCGTAAATGTATCGGCGCCACAAGGATGTTTTTTCTTCATTTGTAAAATTTCGCCTACTTTAATATCCATAAGCGCCTACCTTCCCATAATAATATTTATATTATTATATAACAAATATATATTTAAAGCAACATTTTCTTGATTATCTAGTATTAAAATGTTAAAATTATTTTATCTATACGGAGGTATACTGAATGAAACTTTTACACACTGCCGACCTACATATCGGCGCAGAACTTGCTTATCTTGAAAATTTGCGTGAAGGCAGAAAATATGAGGTGCTTGAAACCTTTAAAAACATCTGCACACTTTGCGTGAAAGAAAATGTCGAATTTTGTCTAATTTCGGGCGACCTTTTCGATTCTAACGCTGCTGCTAACGAATTTGCAGAGCCTGTGTTTAGATATATTCGCGATACAAAAAACACCAACTTTTTATATGTTGCAGGCAACCACGATCCATTAAATGCTTCTTCTGCATTTAAGAAGTTTGAATTGCCCGAAAATCTTATCGTTTTTGGCGAAGATTATGAAACTGTTGAGTTCCCCGAATATAAGGTAAGGGCAACAGGTCGTTCTTTTTCGCATTCTTCTATGGAATTTTGCGAAATGGAAAAAATGCCACAAGACAATTTCATTAATCTGCTTTTGCTTCATGCAGATTTTGGCGCAAGCGACGGCGCATACAACCCAATTACAAGCGCCTTTGTTGAAAACTGTGGCGCAGACTACTTGGCTTTGGGCCATATTCACAAGCGCACTGCCGTTGAAAAAATTGGCAACACTTGGCTTTCCTACTGTGGTTGCCCCGACGGACAAGGCTTTGACGAAGTTGGCGAAAAGGGCGTTTATGTGGGTATTCTTAACAAGGACGGTTGCAGACTGCACTTTACCCCCTGCTCTTCCCGTATACATGTTGTTAAGAAGTTCGATTTAAGTGATGCTAAAAATACCGAAGACGCTAAAAAGACTATTTTAGATGCGCTTCTTTTCGAACACGGCGAAAATTATGACCGTAACCTTTACAAGCTTACCCTTGTTGGCACACCCGAAAATTTAAGCGATATAAAGGTTCCCGAACTGCTTACCGAGCTTAAAAGCAAGCTTTATTTTGTAAAAATTAAGAACCGTTTAAAGCAGAAGTTAGATTTAGATTTGCTTTCTAAAGAAATTTCGCTTAAGGGTCTTTTTGTTAACCGTATGCTTGAAAAAATTAAAGTGGCAGAAGATGATGCCGACAAAAAACAACTTATTGATGCCCTTTATTTAGGGCTTGATGCATTTGACGGGGAGGTAGCATACAATGAAGATTAAATCTATTGATATTGCCTCTTTCGGCAAGCTTAAAAACTACCGTCTTGAACTTTCCGACGGACTTAATGTTATTTTTGGCGAAAACGAAAAGGGTAAATCTACCATTATGGCTTTTGTGCGCATGATGTTTTACGGCAGCACAGGCAAAAACACAGATATTAAAAGCCCAAGAAAAAAGTACAGACCTTGGAATTCCGACTTAATGGCAGGAAGCCTTACCTTTGAACACGAAGGGGTTACCTACAAGCTTGAAAGAGAATTTAAGGCAACCAATTCTACCGATAAGATTTCGCTTATAAACCTTGACACAAACGAAAAGCAGACCCTTTCGGGCAATGGCGATGTTGGCGCTAAATTCTTTGGACTTACCGACGGCGCATTTGAAAGAAGCGTATTTATTTCGGAACCTGCACTTTCGGCAAAAAATGAATTGGCAGATGGCGAAATTAACGCAAGACTTTCTAATATTGCTACAACAAGCGATGACGATGTAAGTTTTGAAAAGGTTTTTGCAAGGGTTAAAGGCGCAAAGGAAGAACTTTTATCGCGCGGGGGTAAAAAGGGCAAGCTAGATAAGGCAAACGCCACCCTTGAAGAATTAAATGAAAAAATTAAAATGGCAAAGCAAGCCGAAGAAAAGGTGCTTGTTTTAAAAGGAAGCGCCGAACTTAAGGAAAACGAAATAAACGAAAGTTCTAAAAAGGCTAGCGAGCTTTTTGACCAACTTAAAAATTCCGATAAAATTAAAAAGCGCAACTTTGTTTTAAGGTATATTGAAGCCGAAAAAGAAAGAGCAGCTGCAAAAGAAAAATTAGCATTTAAAGACGGTGGTTTTGCCGACAAGGCTTATATTTCTTTGCTTAAAGAAATGCGTGAAAAGGTTTTAGATTTAGGGAATAAAATAGACGAAAACGTTGCTTTAGCAAAGGATAAAAAGAAAGATATAGATGCTTTAAATACTGCACTTTCAAGCATAAACACATCCGATAATGCTGAAGTTTTAGCGCTTGAAGAAAAAAGAGATGGCATTGATAAAAATATTGAAGACATCAAGGCCCAAAACGACCAACTTCAAACCGAAATCAGCGCGCAAAAGCCCATAAAGAAAAACAATTTAGCGCTTATAATTATTGGTGTTATTATAACCCTTTTAGGTGTTGCAGGTTTCTTTATTCTTTCTATGATAGGGCTTGCACAAATAGCTTGCCTTGGCGCTGTTATACTTGGACAAATTTTATTTGTTTTAGGCTTTATTATTAAGGTTAAGGTTATGCCCGACACTGCAGATATTTCTGCAAAAATAAGTGAAAATTCTGCAAGCCTTAATGCGCTGCTTAAAGATAAGGAAGCTATTCTTGAAGAAATTTCTAAAATTAAGGCGCAAAACAATGCCCTTGAAATTGAAGTCGCTTCAAAGGCTGCGCTTATTAAGGACAAGCAGGCAGACCTTGAAACACTCCTTAAAGAAACCGAAAATCTTGCCGGCTTAAAGGCTACTGCCGAAGGCGAGCTTACAGGTGCATTTGGCGCGCTTAAAGCCTTAAACGGAAATGCCGAAGAAACAATTTCTGCGCTTGAAAATGCGCTTGGCTTTTACGATATGATATCTGAAAAGATTACCGTTTTAGCCGACAACGCTGCTTGTTCTTCCCTTGAAGAAGCCGAAGCAAAGCTTGAAACTTACAACAAGGACGGCACTATTGCCGATTTGAACAACGAAGAAATTGATGCGCTTAAAGAAAAGTTTAGAACACAAAGCAACATAACAAGCACACTTAAAACCGAGCTTACTGCTATAAACGAACAAATTAAATCTGCCACAGCAGCAACACCTAGTGTTGCAGTGCTTGAGCGTGAAAAGGAAGAACTTTGCGCTAACATTAAGGCATACAGTGAATATACAGAAATTTCCGACATTGCGCTTACCACACTTGACGAAGCGTTTAGAGATTTAAGAAAGAACTATTCGGAAGTGTTAGACCAAAGAACTGCCGAAATATTTACAAAGCTTGCAAGTAATAAATATTTATCGGTTAGCGTATCTAAAAGTATGGAGCTTGCCGTTACCACCGAAGATGCTTTTGGCACAAAGGAAGCCGAATATTTAAGCAGTGGTACCGAAGACCAACTTTATTTGGCTATGCGCCTTGCTATTGCCGAACTTATTACCAACGAAGGCGAAAAGTTACCCATTTTTGCAGATGATCCGTTTAGCCAATACGATGACGGACGTGTTGCTAACGCTACAGTATTCTTAAAAGATTACGCTAAAGACAAGCAAATTGTTATGTTCACCTGCCATTCGGCTATTAAAGAAGTGGCAGAAAAATTAGATATTAAAACTTTTGAAATGTAGGTGATTTTATGATTACAACAAAACCTTTTGGTAAGACACCTTTAGGCAAAGAAGCCACCCTTTACACCATAGACAACGGTACCGCACGCGCAAGTATTACCGATTTTGGTGCTACACTTGTTAATTTTGAAGTGAAGGACAAGGACGGAAACTTTACCGATATAGTTTTAGGCTTTGACGATGTTTATACCTACGATACCGACAGGGGCCCATATTTTGGCGCAACTGTTGGACGCGTTGCTAACCGTATTAAAGGTGGAAAATTTACCTTAAACGGCAAGGAATATAAGCTTCCTATAAACAACAACGGCAAGCACTGTTTACACGGTGGATTTGACGGTTTTACTTTTAGATTTTTTGACGTTACGTTAGGCGAAGATTCGCTTTCTGCTCATATCGTATCCCCCGACGGCGAAGAAGGTTTCCCCGGTAATTTAGATTTTACTGTTAAGTACACACTGGTTGGTGCAGACCTTACAATTGAGTATTTTGCTAAAAGTGATGCCGATACAATTATTAATTTCACCAACCATTCTTACTTCAACTTAAACGGTGGAACATCGGGTAAAACAATTTTAAACCATACACTTAAAATTGATGCCGACGCATACTGTGAATGTGATTCTGACGCAATGGTAACAGGCGATATTCACCCTGTAGAAAATACTCCGTTCGACTTTAGAAACGAAATGCTTTTATCCGATGTTTTAGGCGATGATACAGGTCTTTTAGCACCTACTGCAGGTGGACTTGACACCAACTTTATTTTATGGACTGCTAAACGCGAGCTTTCTTACGCTGCCAGCATTTATAATAAAGAAAACGGCATAGCACTTGACTGCTACACCGACCTTCCCGGAGTTCAGGTTTACACCGGAACATTCCTTGATACAGTTGGCAAGAAAAAAACTCCACACGGTAAATTTGCAGGAATTTGCCTTGAAACACAAGGCTTCCCCAACTCTATAAACTATCGCCACTTCCCCTCCCCAATTTTAAAGGCAGGCGAAGAATTTTACAGCAAGACAGTTTATAAAGCTTATGTAAAATAAGAAAAAAGCGTCGGATAAACCGACGCTTTTAATTTTTATTAATAGTTTTCTGCTCTTACTTCGAAGTGTGCCTGAGGATGTGCGCAAACTGGGCAAACTTCGGGAGCCTTTTTGCCAATTACAAGGTGGCCACAGTTACGGCATTCCCACATGGTTTCTTCTGCCTTTGCAAATACAGCCTGCATTTCAACATTGTTTAAAAGCTTTCTGTATCTTTCTTCGTGAGATTTTTCGATTAAAGCTACCTGTCTGAACTGCTCTGCAAGGTCGTGGAAGCCTTCTTCGTCGGCTTCTTTAGCGAATGTGTCGTACATATCGGTCCATTCGTAATTTTCGCCTTCGGCTGCAGCTAAAAGGTTTTCTGCAGTGTTGCCAAGTGCGCCTAAAGCCTTGAACCAAAGCTTTGCATGTTCTTTTTCGTTATCGGCTGTTTTTTGGAAAATGGCAGAGATTTGTTCGTAGCCTTCCTTCTTTGCAACGGATGCAAAATAGGTGTACTTATTTCTTGCCTGGCTTTCGCCTGCGAATGCAGCCATTAAGTTTTTTTCGGTTTTTGTTCCAGCGTATTTCATTGTTATTTCTCCTTTTAAAAAGTAGTAATCTTTACTATTTTCATTTTATATCTTTTTTTATATTTTGTCAACTGTTTTTTAAAAAATTTATTGAAAATTTTTACCATTAAATTATAATTGAATTGAGGTGTTTTTATGTACAAAAATATTATTTTCGATTATGGGCAGGTTATTATTTCTTTTGACCCTTATTATATGACTTCGGTTTACACCAAAGATGAACAAGACGTAAAATTGCTTTGCGATGTTGTTTTTGACAGGCTTTATTGGGACAAGCTTGATAGTGGAAGTATTAGTGATGATGAAGTTAAAGCAGCAATTAAAACGCGCATTCCCGAAAGACTTTATGAAACGGCCGACAAAATATACGATAATTGGTATTATAATAACCCACTTATTGCAAAAACGGCAGAGCTTATTAAAAGTTTAAAAGCAGACGGCGCGAAACTTTATTTACTTTCTAACATAAGCAGGGGCTTTGCAGAAAATTACCACAAAATACCAAGGGTTAACGAAGTTTTAGCGTTGTTTGACGGTCTTGAATTTTCGGCTGTTGTTGGTTTAAGGAAGCCAAACAAGGAAATTTTTGAATATGTTTTAAATAAATATTCACTTAAAGCAGAAGAATGTGTATTTATAGATGACAACGAAAAAAATCTTGCAGGAGCTAAAAAAGCAGGAATAAACACCATTCATTTTACGGGCGACCACAAAAAATTAGAAGAAGAATTAAAATAAAAACGAGGCATAAGCCTCGTTTTTTTATTTTATTACAAATTGAAACAGCATAAATACTACGGGGATGGTTATTAGGGAAAGCAGATGAGAAATAAGCGCCATACCTGCAGCAACCGACGTATCTTTTCCGTAGGCGCTTGGTACCACAACTGTATTAAGGCCAAGTGGCATAGCGAGTGCGCAAACTGTGCAGAGCGCCAATTCGTAAGGAAGCTTTACAAGCATTAAAACGCCTATTGCTATTAGTGGCATTATAATTAAGCGTATAAACGAAACGGCATAGATAGAAAGGTTTTTAAAGGTTGCTTTAAGGTTTATTTTAGCAATTGTCATACCGGTAAGGAGCATTGCCACAGGCGACATACAAGAACCTAGTGAAGATACTGCCGAACCTACAAAAGACGGAAGTGGAATAGCAAAAATGCCAATTACCATACCAATTAACATTGCTATAAACATTGGGTTTATTAACTTTTTAAGACCCGATAAAACACTGGTTTTATTGCCTGTTGGCATTAATAAATATGGCACGCCCCAAACATAAATTAGTGTCCAGAACGGAAGCACATAAATAAGATAATTCATAAAAACGTCGGGGAAAAGGGCTGCTACCACTGCATTGCCCATAAAGCCGAAGTTTGAAAAAGAAAGTCCGTAGGTATATATTTTTCTTATGTAGTCGTCTTTGGTGCAAAGCTTTGATGCGAAAACGGCAAAGACTGCAGAAACAAGAACAACCACCGTACCAATAAGCAGATATTTCCAAGCAGTATTAAACGATTTTACTGTGAAATTTGTAATGAAGGTAGAAAGAACCAAGGCAGGAATAAACAAAAAGTTTTCGAGCTTGGATAAAATTTTTGCGCCAACTTCTTCTACAAAATTGAACTTAACAAGAATATATCCTGCTGCAATAAGTAGTACCAAAAAGCCCATTTGGTTTAATGTTGAAAGAAAAACTCCCATTTTTATTACCCCTTAAAAAACAAAGTTGCAAAGTATAACAGAATTGATAACGCCAAGCAATACGCCAACTACCACCTGAAGACTTGTATGACCGACAAATTCTTTAAGTTTTACATCGTCGGCAATTTTTTGGTCGGCAATTTTTTCGATAAAGGTTGCAAGTTCTTTAATAACAAGCGCCTGTTTACCTGTTTCGAGTCTTACACCCGTAGCATCGTGGCAAACAATTATTGCTAGAATAAAGCTTATGGCAAACTGAAAAGAACCAAAGCCGTGGAAATATGCACAGGTTGCAGCAACCGATGCAACGGTAGCCGAGTGTCCACTTGGCATTCCACCATCGCCAAAGATGCGCCAAATATCGAATTTTTTGTTGACTATCCAATAAATAAAAGTTTTTAAAACCTGCGCTAACGCCCAAGAAGAAACACCTATTATAAGATATGGATTTGTAAATACGTCAATTAACCAATTCATTTTTATAACTCCTGATTTTTTTATTATAAATATTATTCCACCTGCATAGACTTTTATAGTAGAAATTAAAAGGAGGAAATTTATGAACCCATTTGCCCACAGACCCCTGCCTATTATTGAGGGGTATCAGAATTTTAAGCAGATGTACCCAAAGCCTTACAATAAGAATGATGTGGACCCATACACTAAAACAAGAATTATTTTAATGAACGGAACGGAATTTGAAGCAAACTGGTTTTCGCACCAATTTGCAAGGCACATACAAAACGGTGATTTAAGGCGTGAGATAGCACTATCCAGATATGCAGAAAAGCAACAACAGCTTAAAATTTCTTTGCTTAAGCCTGCAAATGAATCGGCGCTTGAACACACCATAGGTTATGAACAGCTAGCCGTTGACCTTACTGCCGAGCTTGCAAGACGAGAAACAGACTGTTATGTTAAGAAGGCTTTAGATTTTGCCTTGCTTGAAGATTTTGACCACCTTTACAGGTATGCGAATCAACTTGAGATGGAACAAGGTGTTAGAGCTGAACGACTTGTTGGCAGATATACCGAAATTATGCCCGGCAGACCTACCATTGCACACCACCGTTGTCCGCTTGACAATGTTAAGCGCAACATAAACTCGAAAAATGCATGCAAAGAAACCGTGCTTGCAACCATGATTATAACTGCTGCCGAGCAACAGACTATGAACTTTTATATGAATATTACCAACCTGGCAACCAACGATGCACAACGAAGATTATACCAAGAAATTGCCCTTGTTGAAGAAGAACACGTAACCCAGTATGAATCTTTAATGGACTCGGGTGCTAGTTGGTTAGAAATGCTTTTATGGCACGAATACACCGAATGTTATTTGTACTGGTCTTGCTATATGACCGAAACCGATAAATACATTAAGTGCTTATGGGAAGAAAATTTGGAAATTGAAATAGGACACCTTCACAAAGCAGCAGAACTGCTTAAAAAATATGAAGGTAAGGAAGCCTGCGAAGTAATTCCCGACGGCAACTTCCCTGCCCCACTTTGCCTGCACGAAAACATTAATTATGTAAGAGATGTGCTTAAAAATACCGTGCAGTTTACAGGATGCCGTGAAGAATATGAACGCATTGAAAGCCTTAATGACAGTAATGATTTCTTTAAATTCCAAAAAATTATTGCGCCTAGCGACGATATTGTGCCTTCACACAAGGTTATTTGCAACCATATTGCAAGATATTCGAACGATTACCGTTTCCAAGTGGCCGAAAACCCTGTGCGTGAGCTTCGTTGCCGAAGTTGCGACAACACATCGGTTGGCAGAATTAAGGATGCTGCTTTTAGCAGTAACTTTAAATGTAACTAATATTATGAGTAGTTTCGCAAAATGCGAAACTACTCATTTTTTAATTTACGCTCTGGACCACTTTACACCTTGAGGGGTATCTTCGAGCACAATACCCATTTCCTTAAGCTGATCGCGAATAGCATCGGCTTTAGCAAAATCGCGCGCTTTACGTGCAGCAGTGCGTTCTTCGATAAGCGCTTCAACTTCTGCATCTAAATCGGCAGATTTGCGATTGTAAACAAGACCTAAAACATTGGTAAGTTCATCGAAAAGTGTGATAAAGGCTTGAATTGCAGCTTTGCCTGCGCCTTCTGCTACGGCTGTATTGATTTCACGAACCATTGAGAATAACACACCAATTGCATCGGCAGTGTTAAGGTCGTCGTCCATAGCTTCGATAAACTGCGCCTTGTACTTTTCTATAAATTCGGGAACGGTTCCCTCTTCGGTTGCATTTTTAAGTGCAAAATCAAGATTATCACGGCAGGTGTAAAGACGGTCGAGCGCGTTTTTACCCTGATCGAGAATATCGGTAGAATAGTTGATGGGACTTCTGTAATGAGAAGAAATCATAAGATAACGGATAGGTTCATATCCGTAAACCTTTGCAACTTCACGAACGGTGAAGAAGTTACCAAGAGATTTAGACATTTTGCGATTATCAACATTAATGTAGCCGTTGTGCATCCAATAATGAGCAAAATCGCAGCCGTTTGCACATTCGCTTTGTGCAATTTCGTTTTCGTGGTGGGGGAAGATAAGGTCCTGACCACCACAGTGTATATCTATTGTGTTGCCAAGGAAACGGCCTGCCATTGCAGAACATTCAATGTGCCAGCCCGGACGGCCCTGACCCCAAGGTGATTCCCAATAAGGTTCACCCGGTTTTGCAGATTTCCAAAGACAGAAATCCATTGGGTCTTCCTTAATTTCGGTAACGTCAATTCTGGCGCCTGCTTCTAAATCGTCAAGGGGTTGGTGTGAAAGCTTGCCGTATTCGTCAAACTTTTTAGCACGGAAATAAACATCGCCTTTAGATTCGTAAGCGAAGCCTTTTTCGATAAGGGAAGTAATGATATCTTGAATAGCATCGATATTTTCGGTAGCCTTTGGATGAACGGTAGCTTCGCGAACATTAAGGCCCTTTGAATCGGTCCAGAATTCTTCGATATAGCGCTCTGCAACCTGACTAACAGTAATACCTTCTTCGTTTGCCTTTTTAATAAGCTTATCATCGATATCGGTAAAGTTTTGAACAAACTTTACGTTATAACCTCTCCATTCTAAATAGCGACGAAGTACGTCGAAAACGCAAAGAGGTCTTGCATTACCGATATGGATATAGTTATAAACGGTAGGACCACAAGCATAAATGCGAAGTGTGTTTTCTTCAATGGGGATAAGGTCTTGTTTTTCACGGGTTAATGTGTTGAAAATTTTCATTTGATTTACTTTCCTTTCTCTAACTCATCTATTCTTTCGTTAAGTTTTGTAATTTCGGTTTCAAGCCTTGTAATTTCTTGCATTACAGGGTCGGGAATGTGGACTTGGTCGAGTGGGGTTACCTTTTCGCCATTTAAGCGCACCACCCTTGCAGGAACACCCACAACGGTTGCGCCTTCGGGTACTTCTTCAAGCACAACTGCGCCCGAAGCAATACGAGCATTATCGCCCACCTTGAAGGGACCTAACACCTTTGCGCCCGAAGAAATCATAACGCCGTTGCCAATGGTTGGGTGGCGTTTACCAACTTCTTTGCCTGTACCACCAAGGGTTACGCCCTGATAAATTAAAACATCGTCGCCAATTTCTGCTGTTTCGCCAATTACAACGCCTGTGCCATGGTCGATAACAAGACGACGGCCGATTTTAGCGCCCGGATGAATTTCTATACCGGTTTTTCTTGCTGCTTTTTGTGAAATTAAGCGAGCCAAGAAAAAGCGTCCTTTTAAATAGTGCTTATGTGCCCTTCTGTACATACGAAGCGCTTTTACGCCGGGGTACAGAAAGAAAATTTCTAAAGAATTTCTGGCAGCAGGATCTCTGTCCTTTACTGCTTGAATATCTTCGCGAATTCGTTCGAATAACATAAATACTCCTTTCACAAACAGAAGAAAATAAAAAAAGCCTCCGACGGACTTTTGTCCGACGGAGGCGGTAAATACCACGGTTCCACTCCTGTTTGTAGCTTGGCATCGTAACGTGATGTATTCGCACAAGAGATACTTTTGGTTCCCCCTTGTGTGCTGGCGGGCGCACTTCGCAAAATTCCGTACCTAAGGGCCCTTACAGCCGATGAAGCCCTTTCTCTGAAGGTGGTAAAATTGTTACTCTACCCGTTAAACGCATCTAATATTTATCTATATCTATTATATCGATTTTTCGTGTTTTGTCTACAATTATTTTGTTTGACTTACAAAATCTTTATTATCAATTAAATATATAACGCCTGAAATTACGCAAAGCGCTGCCGATATCCAAAGAAGAACGCTGGTTGCAATGCCAAGCACCGAATCGATAATATTAACCATATTTTCGTTAACGCCCACTTTCGCCAAGATTTCCACCAGTTCTTCGGCAGTAAGTGCAAAAATAATTGCTATCATTTGGAATACGGTTTTAAGCTTGCCCCAAATGTTTGCTGCAATAACCTTACCACCCGAAGTTGATGCGATAAGACGAATTGACGAAACCATAAATTCACGGAAAAGAACAATGAATGCAACCCATACTGCGCCATAGCCGATGTCGAGTGCTATAAAGCCTAAAAATGCAGCAGTTGTAAGCATTTTATCGGCAAGTGGGTCTAAAAACTTGCCAAAATCTGTTACAAGTCCTCTTGCTCTTGCAATTTTGCCGTCTAAAAGGTCGGTAATAGATGCAGCAATAAATATAAGCAAGGACACAAGGTAATGGAAAGGAAACTCCCAAACAAGTGTTAACATAAATATTGGGGTTAGAATAATTCTTAAAACTGTTAATTTATTCGGTAGGTTCATCTGTTCTTTCTCCTAATAAATCGTACTCTAGACTATCGTTAACCAGAACATAAGCGTATTCGCCAATGACAAGTGGTTTATCTGACGTGAAGAAAACTTTTCCGTCTATTTCGGGGGCATCGCCATAGCTTCTGCCGAAATAGCACTTAATATAATCGTCCCAGCCTTCAATTAAAACTTCAATAACCGAGCCAATTTTTTCTTCGTTCTTTTCGCCTGCTATATAAGATTGGTCTTCCATTATAAGTTCCATACGGCGTGCCTTAACCTGTTCGTCTACCTGATTTTCGAAAAGGGCTGCAGCAGTATCTTCTTCGGCAGAATAGGTAAAACAACCAAGTCGGTCGAAACGCATTTCCTTTACAAATTCGTGCAGCGAGCAAAACTGTTCATCGGTTTCGCCGGGGAAGCCTGTAATGAATGTTGTTCTAATAGTTATTCCCGGAACCTTTTCCCTTATGCGATTAATAAGTGCTGTAAGGCTTTCTTTGTTGCCCTTACGGTTCATTCTTTTTAAAATTTCACCGTCGGCATGTTGAAGTGGTATATCTAAATAAGGAACCAGCTTCTTTTCACTTGCAATTGTTTCAAGCAATTCATCGTCTATTTTTTCGGGGTAGGTATAAAGGGTTCTTATCCAATGTAGTTTTTCAACCTTGCAAAGTTCACGAAGAAGATCTGCAAGCATGGGTTTGCCATAAATATCTTCGCCGTAAGCTGTGGTATCTTGAGCCACTACAATAAGCTCTGTAACGCCTTCGTTTGCTAGTTTTTCGGCCTCTTTTACTACATCTTCAATTTTACGGCTACGCATTTTGCCGCGAATTTTTGGAATAGCGCAATAGGTGCAGCAATTATTACATCCGTCGGAAATTTTGATATATGCCGAAAAAGGATAACCACCAAGAAGTCTATCGCCATTTAAATTAAGGTCTTCTTTAGGTCCGTAGGAATTTTTACAATTGCCTTCAATTGCATTTTTAACAAGCTCTGCAATATTGCTGTTAGAGCCTATGCCTACAACCATATCGACTTCGGGTATTTCTTCGGTTACGTCATCTTTATAGCGTTCTGCAAGACAGCCTGTAACTATTAAAGCCTTTAATTTTCCGTCTTTTTTGTATGCAGCACATTCTAAAATATTTTCTATTGCTTCTGCCTTTGCAGATTCAATAAAACCACAGGTATTAATTATAATTGCATCGGCTTCTGCTTCTACTACCGACAGTTCGAAGCCTGCCGATAAAAGCGATGCCAACATCATTTCTGCATCAACCTGATTTTTAGGGCATCCTAAAGATACCACGCTAACCTTATATGCCATTAATATTCCTCATTTTCAAGTTCTTCGCTATATGCCCTTAAAGCATCTCTAACATCTGAATAAGAATATCCTTTTCTTATTAAGGCGGCAAAAACTTTTTTGACACCTTCTTCACATGTTAGCTTTGAAGCATATTTTGTTTTTATTAATTTACCTAACTTTTCGGTTTCGTCAGTTTCTATTTCTTCTACCGTGTAGCGAGCAACCGTCGAAGGTATGCCCTTATTCATAAGTTTATAAACAATTTCCCTTTTAGATGCGCCTTGTTCGGTTAAATATTCGCAAAGGCGCACTGCCAAGCGTTCATCGTTTATAAGGTCTAGTTCTTTCATTCGTTGAACGGCGCCACCGACTGCATTTGGCATAAAACCACCAAGCGTTAGCTTTTCGGTAAGCTTTTTTTCGCTTAAATCGCCACGGGAAAGGTACCAAAGCGCGCGATTTTTTGCACGTTTTAGGTCCGACTCATAAAGCAGGGCATCCGGGTCGCATAAAACTGCGCCCGGAGTTAAACTGTTTAATATTACAATTTCGGTATCGAGCAAAAGCTCGTTTCCGTCTTCTAAAAGGACCAGGGTCAGCCCTTTTCGTTTATCTTTTAGTGAAAGAATTTTCATTAGTCATCTACTGCGATGTCGATATTAACTTTTCTGCGACGGGGGGTTGCAGGAACAGGTTCAGCAGGTGCTACGGGTGCTGCAGCAGCTACAGCTTCTTCTGTTGCTTCGCCCTGCATTGCAGCGATAATTTTTGCTTCTACCTCTTTGGTTAAAGCTTCGTTTTCTTCGAAAAGAATTTTGGTGTTATCTCTGCCCTGTGCAAGCCTTGTATCGCCATAATAGAACCAGGCGCCTGAACGCTTTAAAATATCGAACTTAAGACCTAAATCTACAATTTCGCCAATATGGGAAATACCCTTGCCGTACATAATATCGAATTCTGCTTCACGGAATGGGGGCGCAACCTTGTTCTTAACAACCTTTGCTCTGGTTCTGGAACCTATCATTTCGCCGCCAACCTTAATGGTTTCTGTTCTTCTTACATCGATACGAACAGAAGCATAGAACTTAAGCGCGCGACCACCTGTTGTGGTTTCGCTGCTGCCGTAAATTACGCCGATTTTATCGCGCAATTGGTTAATAAAGATTGCAATACAATTAGATTTGGAAATTGCGCCTGCAAGTTTACGAAGAGATTGCGACATAAGTCTTGCGTGAAGACCTACGTGGTTGTCGCCCATATCGCCTTCGATTTCTGCTTTAGGAACTAACGCTGCAACCGAGTCGATTACAACTACATCGATAGCGCCTGAACGAACTAATGCTTCGGTAATTTCGAGTGCTTGTTCACCTGTATCGGGTTGGGAAACAAGTAAAGAGTCGATATCGACGCCAAGTGCTTTGGAGTAGACAGGGTCGAGCGCATGCTCTACGTCGATAAATGCTGCTGTGCCACCTGCTTTTTGTGCTTCGGCAACAACGTGAAGCGCAAGGGTGGTTTTACCCGAAGATTCGGGTCCGTAGATTTCTACAATTCTACCCTTTGGCATACCACCTATACCAAGTGCGTTATCTAGCGCGATTGAACCTGTTTTGATGTGTTCAACCTGCATTCCCATATTTTCGCCAAGACGCATTACTGCACCCTGACCAAACTGTTTTTCAATTTGTGAAAGGGCTGTGGCCAATGCTTTGTTTTTATCTTCTGACATAGTTTTTACCACCTTTTATATTTATTTGTTCTTATTATACATTATTCACTGTCCCAAAAACTACCCTTTGGATGCCGATTATATCGTTTTTGAAACCTATATTTATAAAGCCATTTGCCTTTAGTATTTCGGCAACATCTTCGGCTTCGTTTATGCCTACTTCGAACGCTAAAATACCATTTGATTTAAGGCTTTGTTTCCAGTTTTTTGAAATTTCTTTATAAAAATAAAGACCGTCATCCCCACCGAAAAGGGCTGTGTGTGGTTCGGATAAAACCTCTTTTGAAAGATCTTCTTTATCGCCTAAAGGTATGTAGGGTGGGTTGCAAACAATAAGGTTGAAACTTCCAAACGGCGTATCTAGCACGTCGGCAAGTTTTGGGGTAACATTGTTTGCTTTGTTATGATTGATATTTTTAAGAAGATATTCATACGCTTCATTATACTTTTCGGCAGCAGTAACTTGTGCGTCTTCCCTTTCTTTTGCTATGCTAATGGCAATACAGCCACTACCTGAACACAGATCCATAACCGACGGGTTTTCTATATCTTCTATAAATTCCAGCGCAGCTTCAACCAAAACTTCGGTATCTTGGCGAGGAACCAACACGCCTTCGCCCACCAAAAATTCGTATTTATAGAACCACCAACTGCCAAGAATATATTGAAGTGGGGTGCCTTGTCTTCGTTTAATGACAACTGCTTCTATATCTTCTTTTTTAATGTCTGCATTCGAAAAAAGAAGTCTATTAGGCTCGCACCCTGCCAAATGGGCAACTATATATTTGGCTTCAGATTTTGGTTCGTCGGAAAAAGGGGTTAGCATTTGCGCTGTTAAAATTTCAGCTTGTTTTGGTGTCATTACCACTTTGCCTCTTCTTCGTTTTCGGGTATTACTTCCTTCATTGCTGCAATTGCAATTTCTATCATACTGTCGTCGGGTTCTTTTACGGTTATTCTTTGTATCCAAAGACCCGGCGCTGCAACAATTTTGGTAACGAAATTATCGTACTTGCCACAAACCTTTATAAGTTCGTAGCCTATGCCACAGATTACGGGAACAAGCAATAGTTTTATTATTGTTCTTGCCCACAGCACACCTTTAAGCCAAGGTACAATTGTATCTAATATAAAGGTTATAAAAATGCTTACAATAAGCATTAATATTAAAAACGATGTTCCACAGCGTGGGTGGAAACGTCCTTGCTTTTTAACGTTTTCTACCGTTAATTCTTCCCCTGCTTCATAGCAGAATATGGTTTTGTGTTCTGCGCCGTGGTAACGGAAAACACGGTCGATATCTTTCATAAAAGAAACGGCTATCATATACGCTAGGAAGATAGCAATTTTTAAAACGCCTTCGAAAAGGGACTGGAATGGGGAAAGAACGCCACCTGCTAAATAGTTTACGCCCTTAAATGCAAGGGATGGAAGATAAATGAAAAGGCCAATTGACATAGCAACTGCTAAAACCGTAGATATTACGGTAATTACTGCCATTAAGGCGTTATTGTTTTTCTTTTCTTCCTTTTCTTTTTCTGCCTTTAGTTCTTCTTCATCTAAATAGCCTGAAATTTCTGCCGAAGCCATCATTGCTTTATAGCCTACAAGCATTGATTCAACAAAACCTGCAACACCACGAATGATGGGAAGCTTTAAAATAGGAAATTTTTCTTTATAGTTTGTTATTTGTCTTTCGCTAATATCTATTTCGCCGTCTTTTTTTCGTACGGCCATTACGGTACGCTTTGGGCCACGCATCATAATTCCTTCGATAAGCGCTTGACCACCTATACTTGTTTTTTTACAGCTCATTGCTTTCTCCTTCATCTTTTAGAACAGGAAGTACAATTTTTACGGTAGTTCCAACACCTTCGGTAGATTCAAGAAGTAAAAGTCCGTTGTGTTGCTTAATAATTTCGTCGGCAACGGCAAGACCTATACCAGAACCTCTTACCTGTTTATTTGCCTTGTAGAACTTTTCTTTAACCCTGTCTAAATCTTGTGCTGCAATACCAACACCGGTATCGCTTACAGAAATTTGAATACAGTCGTTTTCTAAAATTTGTTCAATTAAAATTTGTCCGCCTGCTTGGTTATATTTTAAGGCGTTATCTATAACGTTAATAAATACCTGCTTAATACGGTTAGCATCGCCAAAACATAAAACTTCGTCGTTTTTGCGCATATATACAAGGTCTACCGACTGCTTTTTAGCAAGCTCTCGGTACATATCGACAGCTTCGTTAAGTATGGTATTAACATTGAAGTTTGCCATATCTAGCGATAGCCTATCGCTTCTCATACGGGAAAAGTCTAGCAGTTCTTCAACAAGGTGGTGAAGTCTTTCAGATTCTTTAAGAACAACATCTAACCCTTTTAAAACCGTTTCTTCGTCGAAGCCTACCGAATATTTTGCAGTTTCTGCCCAACCGCGAATTGCAGTTAAGGGGGTGCGAAGCTCGTGAGAAACCGAAGAAATAAAATCGTTCTTTAGGTTTTCGGCATTTTGAAGTTCGCTTGCCATATAGTTAATGGAATCGCACAGTTCGCCAATTTCGTTGTTAGATACGATTTCAATTCGGGAATTGAAATCTCCCATAGCAATTTTTCTTGACATATTGCTTACACTTCGAATGGGGCGAACGATTGAATTTGTAAAATAAAGGCCCGAAAAACCTATTACGGTTAGAAGAAGCCCCCCTATAATTATAGCAATTATACAGGTTATAAAAATTTGTTTATTTGCTTCTTTTAAAGAAACAACAAAACGTACAGCGCCGTAAACCTCGCCTTCTTTAGTTGTAAGAAGCTCGGTTTGGGCAAGTATGCTTTCGCCCACGGTGCTTTTACCCATAAAGGTTGCTGTTTGACCTGCCATAGCCTTTTCGAAATCGGGCATAGAAGAGGGTGTGAATTCGAAACCCGAAGTAGAAACCAACACATTGCCTTCGGCATTTAACACCTGAAGTTCCATTTTGTCTTTATGTTCGAACTTTTCACAATAATCTTTAGCAGTTACTTCTAAATTTTCGGGCAGTACGGTTTTAATGGACGAAACAAAGCTTTGTGCATATTCTTTAGATTTTTTGCTGATTTCGGTTGTGTAGTAAGAATTTATGAAAACGCCAAAAATAATTTCGAAGGCAAAGACAATAAAGAAAATAACTAAAAAGACGTTAAGCACCCATTTAAACGCCACGCTTTTAAACTTAATTATATGTTCCAATGTCTTCACCTCGCTTTTTAGTAATTTTTATAATTAATTTTGGCTATTCCATTTATAGCCCATACCCCATACTGTCATAAGATGTTTTGGGGAGGAAGGTTCGTCTTCTATTTTCATACGAAGACGACGAATGTTTACGTCTACAATTTTTTCTTCTCCGAAATAGCTGGTGCCCCATACCTTTGTTAAAATGTCGGTTCTATCCAGCGCTGTATCGGGGTTTAGGAAGAAATATTCTACAATTTGGAACTCTACTTGGGTAAGTTCCACGTTTTTCCCCCTTTTGGTAAGGGTGTGTTTACGTGTGTTAAGCACGAAATCTCCAAGGGTAATTTCGTCGGACACAGGTGCCGGAGCTGCAGTATTCATACCAACACGTCTATAAAGTGAATCGACACGGGCAAGCAGTTCGGTGGGACTGAAGGGTTTTGTTATATAGTCATCTGCGCCCTTCATAAGACCACTGATTTTATCCATTTCCTGTGTTCTTGCTGTTAGCATTATAATACCAAGTTTTTGGCTTCTTTTGCGAAGCTCTTCGCAAAGGGCAAAGCCGTCCATACCGGGCATTGAAATATCTAAAAGTGCAATATCAAAATCGGGTTCGGCATCGTAAATTTGTAATGCTTCTTCTCCGCTTCCTGCTTCGACTGTTGTGTAGCCAACACGCTTTAAATTTATTGCTTCAAAACTGCGTATTGCTTCTTCGTCTTCAACTATAAGAATTTTTTTCATTATTTTCTCCTTTATTTCAGTACCGAAAACATAGCTTTAACAGCTTCTTCGGTAAGGGCTAGATCGTTATCGGTGGTTATTTTTGCAAGATATATAAGGCTTTCGTTTTGACCAAGTTCGGTATAAGATGCAGCGCTGTAGGTTGCTTTATCGTACTCTGTAGCAGATACTGCAACTATTCTGAAAACTTCTGCTCCGACAGTTTGGGTTTCACTGTTGTATGCATAGAAATATCTTGCCCTTGATTCGATTTTTCTGATAACAAGTAAGCTTTGTTTAAGTTCACTTGGTACGGAAATGCTATATCCGTCGGAATAGTTCATTAATGCAGATGCTGTTACCGAAAACTGTACCGAATCGAACTCGCTAAAGTTGGTGTAATAAACTTTATCTGATTCTGCCATATTAGATGTGGCTTCAAGAAGTTCAGATAACGGGATATCTACCACACCGTTGCCATTATAATCTCGGCTAGTAACCGTGCCGTTACGGTAGGTGGGCGAAGTTTCGGGAGCTTCGGGGTTATAGATGCTGTGAAGCACGCTATCTTTATACCAAACAATTTCGGTTATCATACCACTTCCCTTTACGGCGTCTATATAAAGGGCAGGTGTGCCGTCTGCTAACTTTGAACAGATAGGTGTATTATAAGAACTTACACCAGGGTCTAGCGCTGCCGTGCCTAGTTCTTGAACACCTGTTGCCGAAAGCGATAACAGCTTGGCTGTTGCCACCTTTTCTGCCGAATTAAGATAAATAACGGCAAGGTCTTTTATAGTATCTCCTGTTAAATCTTCATAAGTGAAGTTGGTGTATGGTTCAATTGCGCGAAGGGTTAAAAATTCGCCTTCGTAGGTGTAAATTGCAACCTGTTTTTCGGTTGTGCCAAAAATGTACCACCCAACAATTATTTCAAGCGTTCCGTTACCGTCGAGGTCGGCGAAAGATACACTTTCTACACCACTACCTACAAGGCTTAAATCTCCCTTACTTTTCCACTTGCCGTTTTGCTTTTCTATAACGTTTATATGCATTGTAACGGTACTGTCTGCCGTTATGCTATAAAAAGCAAACGCTTCATCGGTTTTGTCGCCATTAATGTCTTTTAAAACAAAAGCCGAACGGTATTCGCCAACCGATGGATATTTAAGGGTTATATCGTCGCCCACAGCGTCTTCAAGCGCTTGTTGAACGGGATACATATCCCCTTCTAGTTTAGGCGATAAAAGAAGTTCGTCTACGTTAAGCATTAGCCCATCGCAGCCCGAAAGGCAAAGGCAAATTAGTGCCGATAAGGCTATTGCTATTAACTTTTTAATGGTCATTTCGGCACTCCTTTCGCGTGCATAATTATACACGATAATTATACCACACATATACCGAAAAATAAAGACTTTTTGTAAATAATTTGTTCCCAAAACACAAAGCAAAAAACAACAAAAATCGACCAACATTCGTTGGCCGATTTTAATTAGTCTACTATAATGCTTTCGCCTGTCATTTCGGCAGGTTGAGCAATGCCTAAAAGCTTAATAATTGTGGGTGAAATATCGCAAAGTTTTCCACCTTCACGAAGCTTGCAATCTTTACCGATAACTGCAAAAGGAACAGGGTTGGTTGTGTGTGCAGTAAATGGAGAACCGTCGGTATCTACCATGCAGTCGGCGTTACCGTGGTCTGCAGTAAGGAGCATTACGCCACCCATTTTTGTAGTAGCCTCTGCTACTCTGCCAACACAGGTGTCAACGGTTTCAACAGCTGTAACTGCAGCAGAGAAAATGCCTGTATGGCCTACCATATCGCAGTTAGCGAAGTTAAGAATTACAACATCGTACTTGCCACTTTCAATTGCTTCACAAACCTTATCGCAAACGGGAACAGCAGACATTTCGGGCTGCATATCGTAGGTTGCAACAGCAGGCGATTTAACAAGAATTCTGTCTTCACCCTTATATTCAACTTCCACACCACCGTTAAAGAAGAAGGTTACGTGAGCATATTTTTCGGTTTCAGCAATGCGAAGCTGGGTAAGACCCTTTTCTGCAAGATATTCGCCAAGTGTATTTTTTAAAGACTGTGGCTTATAAGCTACTTCAACATTTGGCATAGAAGCATCGTACTGGGTCATGCAAACATAGAATAAATCGAGCTTGCCACCCTTTCTTTCGAAGCCTGCAAAGTCGGGATCAACGAAGGTACGTGTAATTTCGCGAGCACGGTCGGGACGGAAGTTGAAGAAAACAACGCTATCGCCCGATGCAATTCTTTTAGTGCCTTCAACAACGGTGGGAAGAACGAATTCGTCGGTTAAGTTCTTGCCGTCTGCATCTACTGTTTCGTAAGAAGCGCGAACTGCAGCTTCTGCATTGTCGGTAACGATACCTGCGCCATAAACGAGCGCTGCATAAGCCTTTTCTACACGGTCCCAACGATTATCTCTATCCATACCATAGAAACGGCCCATAACGGTTGCGATTTTACCTGCACCGAGTTCTGCGAACTTGTTGTTAGCAGCAGCAATAAAATCTGCAGCAGAAGCAGGGGGAACATCGCGGCCGTCGAGAAGTGCGTGAACGTAAATTTCGCTAACGCCTGCATCTCTTGCCATTTCTACAAGAGCGTAAAGGTGTTCGATATGGCTGTGAACGCCACCGTCGGATAAAAGACCCATAAGGTGAAGTGCAGAGCCGTTTTTCTTAACATTTTCGATAGCTGCAACTAAAGCTTCGTTAGTTTTCATATCGCCGTCTTTTGCCGATTTAGTAATACGGGTAAGTTCCTGATACACAACACGGCCTGCGCCAATGTTGGTGTGTCCTACTTCGGAGTTACCCATTTGTCCGTCGGGAAGACCAACGTCCATACCCGAAGCACCAATTTGTGTGGTGGGGCATTCGCTGAAGATTTTATCTAAATTAGGGGTTTTGGCAGCATAGATTGCATTAACTTCATTATTATCGTTAAAGCCAAAGCCATCCATAATGGTTAAAACTAAAGGTTTTTTCATAACATACTCCAAAATATTTTTTCATAAATTCGGCACACCGAAGGGTGTGCCGAAGGTGCTTTATTAATTATTTGCTTGCAGCTTTAACAATAATGCTGAAGTCTTCTGCTTTAAGAGAAGCACCACCGATAAGACCACCGTCAACATTGATTTTGTCAACGAGTTCGTCGGCATTTTTAGCGTTCATTGAACCACCGTACTGAACGGTAACGGTTTCTGCAACGTCTTTGCCATACATTTCAGCAATAGCTTCACGAACAAAGCCGTTTCCTTCATCTGCCTGATCTGCAGTAGCTGTAACACCGGTACCGATAGCCCAAACGGGTTCGTAAGCAACGATGATGTTCTTGAGTTGGTCGGCAGTTACGTTGGTAAGAGCCATTTTGGTTTGGTATTTAAGAAGGGTTTCGGTGTAACCGAGTTCTCTTTGTTCTAATGTTTCGCCAACGCAAACGATAGCAGTAAGGCCTGCATTAACAGCAGCGAGTGTACGAAGGTTAACGGTTTGGTCGGTTTCGCCGAAGTACTGTCTTCTTTCGCTGTGGCCGATAACAACATATTCTACGCCACAAGCAGTAAGCATTTCTGCAGAAACTTCGCCTGTGTATGCACCGGAAGCCTTAAAGTGTACATTTTCTGCACCGATTTTGATGTTAGAGCCTTTAGCAGCTTCTACTGCAGCAGCAATATCAACATAAGGTACGCAAAGAACTACATCGCAATCTGCACCTGCAACTAATGGCTTCATTTCGTTAATAAGAGCTGTGGTTTGTGCAGGGGTATTATTCATTTTCCAGTTACCAGCGATAACTGCACGTCTTGTTGCTTTATTCATTTTTATATCTCCTTTAATTAAGCACGATAGCCCCTCTTAAAAAGAGAGGCATAGCGTATATTATTTATCGTTCATTGCAGCGATACCGGGAAGTTCTTTGCCTTCAAGGAATTCAAGAGAAGCGCCACCACCGGTAGAGATGTGGCTCATCTTGTCGCCGTAGCCTAAATTGTTAACTGCAGCTGCAGAGTCGCCACCACCGATAATTGTGATAGCATCGGTATCTGCGAGAGCTTTAGCAACAGAAAGAGTACCGTTTGCAAATACAGGGTTTTCGAAAACGCCCATAGGTCCGTTCCAAACAACAGTTTTAGCGTTTTTAACTTCTTCTGCGAAGAGTTTAGCAGATTCGATACCAATGTCGAGACCCATCATATCGTCGGGGATTTGACCAACCTTAACGCAGGTAGCTTCAACAGGAGCGTCGATGGGGTTGGGGAAATCTTTAGTGATCATTGTGTCGATAGGAAGAAGAATCTTAACGCCTTTTTCTTCTGCCATTTTGAGCATATTCTTGCAGTAATCAACCTTTTCAAGATCTACAAGAGAGGTACCAACGTTGTTACCCTGTGCAACTGCGAAGGTGTAAGACATACCACCACCGATGATAAGGGTGTCTGCCTTGTTAAGAAGGTTTTCGATAACATTGAGCTTATCTGCAACCTTTGCACCACCAAGGATGCAAACGAAAGGACGTTCGGGGTTTTCTACTGCACCACCAAGGTACTTAAGTTCTTTTTGAATAAGATAACCAACAGCGGCTTCTTCTACATAAGAAACAACGCCAACGGTAGAGCAGTGTGCACGGTGAGCTGCACCGAATGCATCGTTTACGAATACATCTGCAAGGCTGCCGAGTTCAGCAGATAATGCTTCGCCGTTTTTGGTTTCTTCTGCACGGTAACGAGTGTTCTGAAGAAGAACAACGTCGCCGTCTTTCATAGCTGCAACTGCAGCCTTTGCGTTTTCGCCAACAACGTTATCGTCAGCTGCGAAAACAACTTCTTTGCCTAAATGTTCAGAAAGGCGAGCTGCAACGGGAGCTAAAGAAAGCTCGGGCTTGGGTTCACCCTTTGGCTTACCAAGGTGAGAACAAAGGATAACCTTACCACCATCGGCAATAAGCTTTTTAATTGTGGGAAGAGCAGCAACGATTCTGTTTTCGTCGGTGATAACGCCGCCCTTAAGGGGAACGTTGAAGTCGCAACGAACAAGAACGCGTTTGCCTTTTACGTTAATATCGTCTACTGTTTTTTTGTTAAGTGCTGTCATTTTTAATCGTCCTTTCGAAAGATAAAATTTACATTGTTAAAAAATAAACATACTATTTATATATTACACAAAAACTGCTGTTTTTGCAATATAAATTTATTATGAAATATGATTTTTTTACCACTTATAATTGTGCAACTGTCCAAAATTCTGAAGTTCGGGATAGTTCCATTGGCGAAGCACCTCGTAAACACCGATAGCAACCGAGTTTGAAAGGTTTAGACTTCTTGCGTCGGACACCATTGGAATTCTAACGCAAGCGTCTTTATTTTGCATTAAAAGCTCTTCCGGAAGACCCTTTGTTTCCTTGCCGAAGAAAAGATATGCGTTGTCGGGATAGGTGGCTTCGGTATGTGTATGAAGCGCTTTTGTGGTAAAGAAGAAAAAGTTTCCGCTGTTTTTACTGAAAAATTCTTCTAAACTATCGTAATAAGTTATATCAAGCAGATTCCAATAATCAAGGCCTGCTCTTTTAAGTTTTTTGTCATCAATTTTAAAGCCCATAGGGCCAACAAGATGAAGCCTTGCGCCTGTTGCAGCACAGGTTCTTGCGACGTTGCCTGTGTTTTGTGGAATTTCGGGTTCTACCATAACAATATTAAGGGTTGCCATTTAGTCTTCCTTCTTCTCTTCAAGTTCACGGTCAAGTTCTTCAAGATAAGCATTCCACTCTGCATCGCTAACGTTTTCGTGGGTTGAGCTATATGCTTCGAACATAGAAGCTAATGTACGATTATAGTCTTTTTTAGCCAACACCTTTGCAGTAACGCCTATTATAGCCATTAAAAGTGTGAATAAGCTTAAAAGAATAATTGGTGCGTGATGATACCAAAAGAATTTATTAGACATAAAGCCGTGTTCTAAAAAGGCAAGTGAAATGTTATCGTTGCCGTTAAGCACGGTTATTTGCGCAATACCCGAAATAAGCGTTAAAACAAATGCCGGTATATGCCAATTCTTTTTAACAGAAATATTTGCCACTATCATAGCAACGAAAACAACTATAGATGTAACAAAAAGTTCCATATGTATATTTTTTGCAGCAGCTTCGTAAAAGAAGAAGGCTGTTGTATTGCTTAAAATGTAGAGACCGTGGAATATCATAAACCAAATGAAAGACAAATAATAAAGCACCTTGCAGGTTTTATAGCCATTGCTTTGAATTGATATACGGCTTATTCCCTTTTTGTAGTTGTATTCTTCTGTTTTCTTTAAAACTGATTTATAAAGTTTCATAATTAACTCCTAGTTCGTTATCTTTATAAGTATATATCAAATCCCCTGTTTTTTCAAGACAAACAGCAATAAAAAAATATAATCCCCACATCATAAGACAGTATTCTGCCTAATGATGTGAGGATTATACATAAAACAAATGCTAATTACTTGAATTAGATTAACTCGATAATAGCCATTTCAGCTGCGTCGCCACGACGAGGACCTGTTTTAGTAATACGGGTATATCCGCCGGTAACATCAGCATACTTGGGAGCGATTTCGGTGTAAAGTTTCTTTACAACTTCGTCCTTAGTAATGAAGGCCATAGCCTGACGCTTAGAAGTAAGACTGTCAGTTTTTGCGAGTGTAATATATTTTTCGGTCATAGCGCGAACTTCCTTAGCGCGAGTAACGGTTGTTTCGATTCTGCCGTTCTCTAAAAGGAAGGTAACCATTGCACGAAGCATAGCGGTTCTGTGGTCGCTAGTTCTACCGAGTTTACGAGTTCCTGGCATTGATTTCACTCCTTAGTCTTACGGGCATGGTAAAGCAAAACGCTTTACCATTTCGCCGCGTTTTAAAAATACATATTGAACTTAAATTAAGTTCGGGGTGAACGAATTATTCGTTGTCGCCCTTCTTTAAAGAGAAGCCAAAGCTTGCGAGCTTTGCAATAACCTCTTCAAGAGATTTACGGCCAAGGTTTCTTACCTTCATCATATCCTCTTCGGTTTTGTTGGTAAGATCCTCAACTGTGTTGATTCCGGCACGCTTTAAGCAGTTGAAGGAACGTACAGAAAGGTCGAGATCTTCGATAGTCATATCGAGAACCTTTTCACGTTCTGTGTTGCCTTTTTCTGCCATAATGCTTTCGCCTTCAGCAACAGCTTCAGAAAGGCCTAAGAAGAGTCCGAAATGCTCGATAAGAACGCGTGCAGCTAAAGATACTGCTTCGTTAGCCTTAATAGAGCCATCGGTCCAAACCTCTAATGTGAGACGTCCCTTGTCGATTGCGCCACCTACACGGGTATCATCGACAGTAAAGTTGCACTTTACAACGGGAGTATATATTGAGTCTATCGGAATAACACCAATTACATTGGTAGCAGGCTTGTTGCCTTCAGCGGGAACATAGCCGCGACCTGTAGAAACGGTCATTTCGATATTAAGCTTTGCATTCTCGCCTAAAGTAGCAATATGCTGCTCAGGGTTAAGAATTTCAACCTCTGAATCGGTCTTTATAGAAGCACCGGTAACTTCGCAAGGTCCTACAGCGTCGATATAAACGGTTTTAACTTCTTCGCAATGCATTTTTGCGATGAGTTCCTTAATGTTAAGGATAATTTCGGTTACATCTTCTTTAACGCCTGGGATAGTTGTGAACTCATGAACAACACCATCGATTTTAACGGTGGTTACTGCTGCACCGGGAAGAGTAGAGAGAAGAACTCTTCTCATGCTGTTTCCAAGTGTAGTAGCGTATCCACGTTCAAGGGGTTCCATAACGAATTTGCCGTATGTGCCGTTTTCAGATAACTCCAGTGTTTCAATTCTGGGCTTTTCAATTTCTATCATTTAAAAGCTCCATTCTCCACAAATTAATTTTGAAATCTTAAATATCGTATGTGGATTGATATTAAAGATTGTGTTAAACAAATTTCTATTATTTAGAATAGAATTCAACGATAAGCTGTTCTTCAACAGGAGCTTCAATCTGCTCACGCTCGGGAAGGTTGTTAACCTTTACTTCATAAGCGTCGCGATTTACAGCAAGCCATTCGGGAACGGGCTTTGCAGAGTTAGCTTCTACAACAGCCTTAATCTTATCGGTTGCACGAGCCTTTTCGCAAACGGTGATAACGTCGCCAGCCTTAAGAAGATAAGAAGCGATGTCAACTCTGTGTCCGTTTACTTCAAAATGGCCGTGACCAACGAGCTGACGAGCTTCTGCACGAGAAGAAGCATAGCCTGCTCTGTAAACTACGTTGTCAAGACGGCTTTCAAGGATGCGGAGAAGGTTTGTACCTGTCATACCCTGTGCCTTAACTGCCATCTCATAATAATGACGGAACTGATGCTCTGCAACACCGTAGAAACGTCTTGCTCTCTGCTTAGCGCGGAGATGGAGACCGTAGTCGGAAGACTTTTTACGTCCCTGACCGTGTTGGCCGGGAGCATAAGCTCTAACGGTTAAAGAGCACTTTTCGGAATAACAACGCTCGCCCTTTAAGAACAATTTCTGTCCTTCACGACGGCATTGTCTGCATACTGCTCCAGTATATCTTGCCATTTAATACACCTCCAATAATTACACGCGTCTTCTCTTGGGAGGACGGCAACCGTTGTGGGGAATCGGGGTAACGTCTTTAATCATGCTTACCTCGAGACCAGCGGACTGTAATGCGCGGATAGCTGCTTCGCGTCCTGCACCAGGGCCCTTAACGTAAACTTCAACGGTTTTAAGGCCGTGCTCCATAGCAGCTTTAGCAGCTGTCTCTGCTGCGCTTTGTGCTGCGAAAGGAGTAGACTTTCTAGAACCACGGAAACCAAGTTCACCGGCACTTGCCCAAGAAAGAGCATTACCCTGTGTATCGGTGATGGTTACGATGGTATTGTTGAAGGTAGACTGGATATGAGCGGCACCGCGCTCGATATTCTTTTTCTCACGACGTCTGCGTCCTGCAGAAGCCTTTGTCTTAGTAGCCATTATATCCTTACCTCCCTAATTATTTCTTCTTGTTTGCAATGGTCTTCTTGGGACCCTTGCGAGTACGAGCGTTTGTCTTGCTGCGCTGACCTCTTACAGGAAGTCCTTTTCTGTGACGTGTTCCGCGATAGCTTCCGATTTCAATAAGACGTTTGATATCGAATGCGATTGCACGGCGACGGTCACCTTCTACCTCGAGATTATGCTCGATGTATTCACGAAGCTTGGCAATATCGTCCTCAGTTAAATCCTTAACGCGTGTATCGGGATTAATTCCAGTTGCTTTAAGAATTTCTTTTGATGTAGTAAGACCGATTCCGAAGATATAGGTAAGACCAATTTCTACTCTCTTCTCGTTCGGAAGGTCAACACCTGCTATACGTGCCATTTATTGCACCTCCAAAAGTGTTTGGCCGGGGATTAGCCCTGGCGCTGTTTGTGCTTGGGATTTTCACAGATAACCATTACTTTTCCCTTGCGCTTAATAACTTTACATTTGTCGCAAATCTTTTTTACAGAAGGTCTGACTTTCATTTGGATTTTCCTCCTTAAATATTGTCAGATTTGTTGAACATAACTGTTCAAACTACTTTGAACGCCAAGTGATGCGTCCTTTGGTAAGGTCATAGGGTGACATTTCTACCTTAACACTATCGCCGGGAAGAATTCTGATAAAGTTCATACGAAGCTTTCCGGAAATGTGTGCGAGTATTATATGTCCACCATCTATTTGAACCTTGAACATTGCATTAGGCAATGCTTCAACGACGGTACCCTCGAGTTCAATCATATCTGCTTTTGGCATATTGTTTTCTCCTTACTTTGTATTGCTGCGATATATTGCTATTGCTTGTCGCAGCGATTTATCGGTTGTGAATTCCGTACTATTTAGGACCTTATTCGTAAAGGCGAGATGTTTTTGGTTTTTGCGCTTTGGCGAAGCGATTTTATATCGTTTGCCGTCGGCAACCATAACCCTACCGTTTTCTAGGTTTAGAACAACCAGAAAACTGCCTTTATCTGAGCCCGCTTTTGAACATACTATTCTACCTACCATAACCAGTTCCCTCTTATGCTATTGTCATAATTTGGGGACCTTCGGTTGTGATGGCTACGGTGTGTTCGAAGTGAGCCGATAGGGACCCGTCTTTAGTTAGAACCGTCCAGCCGTCCGGCATAACCTTAACATCGTGTTTACCCATATTAACCATAGGTTCGATAGCTAAAGTCATTCCCGGTAGAAGGCGAACTCCTCTTCCGGCAACGCCGAAATTGGGGACCTCGGGGGCTTCATGTAAGCTTGTGCCTACTCCGTGGCCGACGAAATCTCGTACCACCGAGTAACCACGGGCTTCTACATACGACTGTATTGCGAAGGATATATCGCCTATTCTACCACCTGCACGAGCCATTTTAATTCCTTCGTAAAGGCTTTCTCTGGTCGTGTCTATCAGCCGCTGTGCCTCGACGGAAATGTCTCCGCAGGCAAAGGTGGCAGCGTTATCGCCATGGTATCCTTCGAATAGAGCGCCTAAATCTACACTAACTATATCGCCGGCGTTGATTTTACGCTTTGCTGTCGGTATTCCATGAATAACCTCATTGTTTATAGAAATACATGCTGTTGCAGGATAACCGTGATAATTTTTGAAGTTGGGAACTGCCCCCTGACTTCTTATATAATCTTCGGCTAGCCTGTCGAGCTCGGCGGTTGTAACACCGGGCTCGATAGCAGTGCCTATAAGTTTTAATGCTCCTGCCGATATTCTGCAAGCTTCTTTCATAATGTTAAGCTCGCGTCCGGTTTTAAGCACTATCATAATTATATCTCCAATGTAGCAAGAACGAGCTTTGTAGTATCAGCTACTTCTTCTTGTCCTTCTACTGTACGGAGCTTACCGGTCTTCTCGTAGTAATCTTTGAGAGGTTCGGTTTGTTCGTGATAAACGTGAAGTCTATCGAGAACGGTTGCAGGTTCGTCATCCTTACGGATGGAAAGTGCGCCGCCACAAATGTTGCAAACGCCTTCAACCTGTGGTTTTTTATATTCGATGTGATAGCTAGCACCGCAAGCTGCGCAAACGCGACGGCCTGACATACGGGTAACAATCTTTTCATCGGGCACTTCGATAGAAAGTACACAGTCAATGTCTACTCCCATAGCATCGAGTGCTTCGGCTTGGGGAATTGTTCTTGGGAAGCCGTCTAAAATGAAGCCGTTTTGACAATCGTCTTCAGCAAGACGTTCCTTGATGATGCCGATAACAACATCATCGGGAACAAGTTTACCCTCGTCCATATATGACTTTGCTTTAAGTCCCATTTCGGTACCGTTCTTAAGAGCAGCACGAATGATATTTCCGGTGGAAATAGCGGGGATAGAAAGCTTGTCGCAAATAATTTCTGCCTGTGTGCCTTTACCTGCACCAGGTGCTCCAAGAAGAATTAATTTCATTTGAAAGCTCCTTTTATTCACTAATCAAGGAAGCCCTTGTAGTGACGCATCATCATTTGTGACTCAAGATTCTGAACTGTATCAAGAGCTACACCAACCATAATGAGTACCGAAGTACCACCGATAGAAATGTTAAGACCACCGATGTTTCCTACGAAGATAGGAAGGATAGCGATAACACTTAAGAAGAGTGCGCCAATTAAAGTGATACGAGAAAGAATCTTTGCGAAGAAATCGGAAGTGGGTTTGCCTGGACGAATACCGGGAACCGAACCACCGTTCTTTCTGATGTTGTTCGCAATCTCAACAGGGTTGTACTGAATTTGTGCATAGAAATATGCGAAGCCTATAATCATGAAGAAATAGAGCACAGCATAGAACACACCTTGAGTACTAAAGAGAGCAAAGATTTTTGCCCAAGTGTTTTCTTTTGTTAAATCCATGAATGAAAGAATCATTGTAGGAAGCATAAGAATTGAGCTTGCGAAGATGATGGGCATAACACCCGACATATTAACCTTAAAGGGAATATGAGAATTTTGACCGCCATATTGCTTGCGACCAACAACACGCTTAGCGTACTGTACGGGAACGCGACGTTCTGCTCTTGTCATCCATACGATGAACGCAATAACAACTAAGAAGATAAGAACGATAGCAATTGCAGGGATGGGCTGCGGATTTTCGCTGTTTGTAGCATGGCTCCAGAGAGCAGCGAATGCATCGGGTCCACGGGATATAATACCGGCGAAGAGTATCATAGAGATACCGTTGCCGATTCCCTTAACGTCGATTTGTTCGCCAAGCCACATAACGAGTGCAGAACCTGCTGTGAAAGCGGTAATAATTACTGCTCCTGCAAACCAAGCGGCGCCGCCCTTGATACCATCGATAAGGTGGCCTGAATTCTTAAGATAGAAGAAGTAAGCAACACCTTGAATGAGACCAAGGATAACAGCAGCGTAACGAGTAAGTTGAGCAATTTTCTTTCTTCCTTCTTCGCCTTCCTTTGAAAGTCTTTCAAGGTAAGGGATAGCTACAGTTAAGAGCTGAAGAATAATGGAAGCATTGATGTAGGGTGTTACCGACATCGCAAAAATTGCGCCGTACTGAAGTCCGCCACCTGTTAATACAGAGAGGTAATTGAAGAAATCGTTGGTTTCAGCTGCCTGAAGGGAAGCTAAGTCAACGAAAGGTACGGGAAGTACACTTCCTATACGGAAAATTAAAATAATGAATAAGGTGAATAAAATCTTTTTACGGATTTCAACAACGCTCCAAGCATTTTTAATTGTTTCTAACATTGTTTATTTCACCTCGGCTGTTCCGCCAGCCTTCTGAATCTTTTCAGAAGCAGAAGCAGAGAATGCAGCAGCTGTTACGGTGAGCTTTTTGGTGAGTTCGCCGTTACCTAAAACCTTAACGGGAACGCATGCACATTTGATAAGGCCCTTATCTGCCATAGCGGTAGCATCAACGGTAGCACCGTCCTCAAACACCTCTAAAGCGGAAACGTTAACAATTGCATACTCTTTAGCAAAAATATTGTTGAAGCCACGCTTCGGTACACGACGTTGGAGTGGCATCTGGCCGCCTTCGAAGCCGGGTCTTTGACCACGACCAGCACGTGCCTTTTGTCCTTTGTGACCTTTACCAGCAGTTTTACCGTTTCCGGAACCGTGTCCTCTGCCGATACGCTTTGCTTCTTTAGTAGCACCCTGTGCGGGAGCGAGTTCGTGCAGTTTCATTTTTCGCACCTCCTTGTTAAAGTACGCAGCTTAAAGCTGCCATTTACCCTTTCGGGTCAGGCCGAGCTGTTCTCGGCCTTAATATGAAGCTTTGCTTTAAGCTTCGGTTACCTCAACGAGGTGGATAACCTTTTTAATCTTACCCATAGTAGCATCGTTCTTGGGCTGAGCAACGATTTCGCCGATTTTGTTAAGACCTAAAGCTTTAACAGTAGCGATTTGATCCTTCTTGCAGCCAATGGTGCTTTTTACGAGCTTGATATTAAGTGTGGAAGTCTTCTTTGTTGCCATATCTTACTTCCTCCTTAACCTAAGATTTCCTTAACTGTCTTTCCGCGGATTGCAGCAACTTGTTCTGCATCACGGAGAGAAGCAAGGCCATTAACAGTAGCGCGAACTACGTTCATGGGGTTGTTTGAACGAAGAGATTTAGCACGGATGTCGTGAATACCTGCAATTTCAAGTACAGCACGAGCAGCACCACCGGCGATAACTCCGGTACCGGGTGCAGCAGGCTTCATAAGAACGCGGCCTGCGCCAAATTCTCCGATGATTTCGTGGGGAATGGTTGTTCCCTTAAGAGAAACCTTAATAAGATTTTTCTTTGCGTCTTCAATACCCTTACGGATAGCGTCCGGAACTTCGCCGGCTTTGCCGAGACCGAAGCCTACGATGCCGTCGCCGTTACCTACAACAACGAGAGCAGAGAACTTCATGATACGGCCGCCCTTAACGGTCTTGGATACGCGATTTAAAGCGACTACGCGCTCTTGTAAATCTAAAGTCGATGCATCAATTATATTAGCCAAAAGTATTTCCTCCTATCTTAGAACTTGAGGCCGCCCTCACGGGCACCTTCGGCAAGCTCTTTAACACGGCCGTGATAAATGTATCCGCCACGGTCGAAAACAACCTCGGTGATACCCTTCTCGGCAGCGCGAGCAGCAATTAACTGACCAACTTTGCGAGCTTCCTCGCAATTTCCCTTAGCTTCGCCGAAGTCTTTTTCAAGACTGGAAGCGGAAGCAAGAGTTACTCCTTTAACATCATCTATCAGCTGGGCGTAGATATTTGAGTTGGAGCGAAAAACATTAAGACGTGGACGTTCTGCAGTACCACTGATTTTACCGCGAACACGCATGTGCTTGCGGATACGAGCCTTGTTAGAATCAGGCTTGTTAACCATATTAAATACACTCCTTTATTATTTCTTACTACCCTTGGCGGCTTTACCTTCCTTGCGGCGGATATGCTCGTCAATATACTTGATTCCCTTGCCCTTGTATGGTTCAGGCGGACGCTTTTCGCGAACTTCAGCTGCGAACTGACCAACCTTCTGCTTATCGGGGCCGGAAATGATGATGCTGTTGGGACCGGGAACCTCAACGGTGATGCCATCGATTTCAGGCATAATTACCTGATGTGAATAACCGAGGTTCATAACGAGGTTGGTACCCTGCTTCTGAACACGATAACCTACACCGTTAACCTGAAGTTCTTTCTTGAAGCCTTCAGTAACACCGATAACCATGTTGGAAATAAGTGTACGGGTAAGACCGTGGAGTGAGCGGTGCTCTTTAACGTCGGAAGGACGGGTAACGATGATTTCGTTGCCTTCTACTGCAATTGCGATGTCAGCATTGAAGGTGTTGGTAAGTGTTCCCTTAGGACCTTTAACGGTAACTACAGAACCTTCAACCTTAACTTCAACTCCGGCAGGGATTGCAATGGGTTTTCTACCAATTCGTGACATTTAAAGCACCTCCCTTACCAAATGTAAGCGAGTACTTCGCCGCCAACATTGTTAGCGCGAGCCTGCTTATCGGTCATAATGCCCTTAGAGGTGGAAAGGATGGCAATGCCGAGACCTTTCATTACCTTAGGCATATCTTCAACGTTTGTGTAAATTCTAAGACCGGGCTTAGAAATACGACGAAGTCCTGTGATGATCTGAGTCTTGTTAGGACCGTATTTGAGTACAATGTGAATCATACCCTGCTTACCGTCTTCGATTACGGTATAGCTGCTGATGTAGCCTTCATCAAGTAAAATCTGGGCGATTGCCTTTTTTACATTTGAAGCAGGAACATCAACAGAGTCGTGCTTTGCTGCAGATGCGTTACGAATACGTGTAAGCATATCTGCAATTGTATCTGTAATTTGCATTCCAATCGTCCTCCTTTACCAGCTGGCTTTCTTTACGCCGGGGATTTCGCCCTTATACGCAAGTTCTCTGAAGCAGATACGGCATACGCCATATTTGCGAAGATAAGCGTGGGGGCGGCCACAGATTTTGCATCTGTTGTATTCTCTTGTAGAGAATTTTGCAGGTCTTGCCTGCTTAACTTTCATGGAAGTCTTAGCCATTTTTCCTCACTCCTTATCTTATTTAGCAAACGGAGCACCCATAAGGGTTAAGAGCTCACGTGCTTCTTCGTCTGTTTTAGCAGTAGTTACGAACATAATGTCCATACCACGTACCTTGTCAATCTTATCGTATTCGATTTCAGGGAATATAAGTTGTTCTTTAACGCCCATAGCATAGTTGCCACGGCCATCGAAAGAGTTGGGGTTAATTCCACGGAAGTCGCGAACACGGGGAAGTGCTGCGTTGAAAAGTCTGTCTACGAATTCGTACATTCTTTCACCGCGAAGTGTTACCTTAACACCGATGGGCATACCTTCACGAAGCTTGAAGTTTGCTACAGACTTCTTAGCTTTACAAGGAACAGCCTTTTGACCGGTGATAATTGCGAGGTCTCTCATGATAGCGTCGATAACCTTGGAGTTATCTTTTGCTTCACCGCAACCTACGTTGATAACAACCTTATCGAGCTTCGGAATCTGCATGACGCTTTTGTATCCGAACTTGTTCATCAGAGCAGGTGCTACTGATGCTTTGTATTCATCGTGTAATCTAGCCATGTGATATTCCTCCTTCTCTAAATTGTAGCGCCGCACTTTTTACAAATGCGTTCTTTTGCGCCATCTTCAGCAACCTTATGACCAATTCTGGTAGGCTTTTTGCACTTGGGGCAAACAACCTGAACCTTGGATGCATAAACTGCGCTTTCGGTTTCAATGATTCCGGAAGGATCGCCAGCCTTGCGAGGTTTAACGTGTTTCTTAACAACGTTGATGCCTTCAACAATAACTTTGCCTTCCTTGGGGCTTACGGCAAGAACTTTGCCTTCTTTGCCACGGTACTTGTCGTCTCCGGTAAGAAGAACGACGGTATCGCCTGTTTTAACAAATAAATTGTTCATTACTTCCTACCTCCTTAAAGTACTTCTGGAGCGAGGGAAAGTATCTTCATGTAGTCGTTGTCGCGAAGTTCACGAGCAACGGGTCCAAAGATACGTGTTCCTCTGGGGTTTTTATCATCACGAATGATAACTGCAGCGTTCTCATCGAATCTGATATAGGTTCCATCGTTACGACGAAGGCCTCTTACAGAACGAACAACTACTGCCTTAACTACATCGCCCTTCTTAACAGTGCCGCCAGGAGCAGCCTTTTTAACAGAAGCAACGATAACATCGCCAATGTTGGCGTACCTTCTACCGGAGCCACCAAGCACCTTGATGCACATAATTTCTTTAGCACCGGTGTTGTCAGCTACCTTAAGGTAACTCTGCTGTTGAATCACAGTGTTTTCCTCCTTTAGATTATTTAGCCTTCTCGATGATTTCGACTACTCTCCAGTTTTTATCCTTAGAGAGAGGTCTTGTTTCCATAATGAGAACTCTATCGCCTACACCACAAGCGTTTTCCTCATCGTGAGCCTTGAATTTAACGGTGTTTTTAACAATCTTCTTATAGAGAGGATGCTTAACGTTGTCTTTAATTGCAACTACAACGGTCTTGTCCATTTTGTCGCTTACAACGATTCCTACTCTTGTTTTACGAAGGTTTCTTTCCATAAAGCTTTACCTCCTATTCTTATGCTTCTTGGCTGTTAGCAGATTCGATTTCGCGAATTACAGTTTGTACGCGAGCGATATCTTTCTTAACAGCAACAAGGCGCATAGGGTTGTCGAGCTGATTAATTGTATGCTGGAAACGGAGATTGAATAATTCTTCCTTAAGTTCAGCTAATTTCTTCTGAAGCTCGGGTAAAGTGTTCTGTCTGATTTCTTTAGCATTCATTACTGCTCACCACCCATTTCTTCTTTAGTAATGAACTTGCACTTGATGGGGAGCTTGTTTGCAGCAAGGCGCATAGCTTCCTTAGCAAGTTCTTCGCTTACTCCGCCGATTTCGAACATTACGCGGCCGGGCTTAACAACTGCAACCCAGTATTCTGGTGAACCTTTACCGGAACCCATGCGAGTTTCAGCAGGTTTTGCAGTGATTGGCTTATCGGGGAATATTTTGATCCAAACTTTACCACCACGTTTGATATAACGTGTCATAGCAATACGGGCAGCTTCGATTTGGTTTGATGTGATCCATGCAGGCTCAAGAGCCTGAAGACCGAACTCACCGTAGCTAACGGTGTTTCCGCGAGTAGCAGCACCGGTTAAACGGCCACGATGCTGACGGCGGTATTTAACACGCTTTGGTAATAACATTAGCGAGCTCCTCCTTCTCTTTTTGCCTTACGGTTATCGTGGAGAACCTCACCCTTGTAAAGCCATACCTTAACGCCGATACGACCGTAGGTGGTGTCTGCTTCTGCAAATCCGTAGTCGATATCAGCACGGATGGTCTGAAGCGGAATAGTTCCCTCATGATAGGTTTCACTTCTTGCAATTTCTGCACCAGCAAGACGGCCGGAGCATTTAACCTTGATACCCTTTGCGCCGAACTTCATAGCTCTGCCGATGCAAAGCTTCATAGCACGACGGAAAGCAACACGCTTCTCGAGCTGAGCTGCGATGTTCTCTGCGATGAGAGTAGCATCGAGGTCGGGGTTTTTGATTTCTACGATGTTGATTACAACGGGCTTGCCGATCATATTCTGAACATCTGCACGGAGCTTTTCGATTTCAGCTCCCTTAGCACCGATTACAACACCGGGCTTTGCACAATGAATGTGCAGACGTACACGCTGAGCTGTACGTTCGATTTCGATCTTGGGAACGCCTGCAGCGCCAAGACGCTTTTTAAGGTACTTACGGAGGTTGTAGTCCTCAACCAAAGTATCACCGAAAACTTCGTCTTTGGCGAACCAACGAGAGTCCCAATTCTTGATGACACCTACACGGTATCCATGGGGATTTACTTTCTGGCCCATAACTTTAACCTCCTGTTAGATTTCACGTTCTTTAAGAACGAGTGTAATATGGCTGGTTCTCTTTAAGATGCGATGTGCACGGCCATGATCCTTAGGACGAATTCTCTTAAGAATGGGTCCGGGACAAGCAAAGCATTCTGCAACGTAAAGCTTAGAAACGTCCATGTTGTGATTGTTTTCAGCATTTGCCATAGCAGATGCTAAAAGCTTTTCGAGGGGTTCACACGCAGCTTTGGGTGTGAACTTTAATATTGCCATTGCTTTGGCAGCATCTACGCCACGGATAAGGTCGAGAACAATCTTAACCTTACGGGGAGAGATGCGAAGAAACTTTAATGTAGCTCTTGCTTCCATTGTTCAAACTCCTTTCGCTGCTTATTTCTTAGTTGTTTTAGAACCGGCGTGGCCCTTAAATGTACGTGTGGGGGCAAATTCGCCGAGTTTGTGTCCTACCATATCCTCGGTAACATATACCGGAACATGCTTGCGGCCATCATGAACCGCAAAAGTGTGTCCGACGAAATCGGGGAATATAGTTGAGGAACGGCTCCAGGTTTGAAGAACTCTCTTCTCGCCAGCAGCATTCATTTCTTTTACCTTCTTAAGAAGGCTAGGTAACACGTAAGGTCCCTTTTTAATGCTTCTTCCCATTAGAATTTATCTCCTTTCGCCTGACTTATTTATCGCGGCGCTTTACGATATACTTATCGGAGCGCTTATGCTTATCTCTGGTCTTATATCCGAGTGCAGGTTTACCCCAAGGAGTAACAGGACCTGGACGACCGATGGGTGATTTACCTTCACCACCACCGTGGGGGTGATCGCAGGGGTTCATTACAGAACCACGAACTGTGGGACGCCAACCCATGTGGCGCTTACGGCCAGCTTTACCGTAGTTAACGTTTGCGTGTTCAGGGTTGGATACCTGACCTACGGTTGCCATGCACTTTTCAGGAACGTTGCGAAGCTCGCCAGAGGGAAGACGAAGAAGTGCCATTCCATTTTCTCTTGCCATGAGCTGTGCCATGTTACCTGCAGAACGTGCGAGCTGTGCGCCCTTACCGGGGTAAAGCTCTACGTTGTGAACAACAGTACCTACGGGCATATTAACGAGGGGAAGTGCGTTACCGGGTTTGATGTCAGCATCGGGACCACTGATAACTACGTCGCCTACCTTAAGGCCAACAGGTGCTATGATGTAGCTCTTAACGCCATCTTCATATTGGATAAGAGCGATGAATGCAGAACGGTTAGGATCGTATTCAAGGGTAAGAACAGTAGCAGCTACGCCGAACTTGTTTCTCTTGAAATCGATTACTCTGTACTTTCTGCGGTTTCCGCCGCCACGATGACGAACGGTGATTCTGCCGTAGCTATTGCGTCCGGCATTTTTCTTTAAAGGCTCGAGCAGGCTTCTCTCGGGTGCTACCTTTGATAACTCGGAATAATCCATAGTTGTCATATTGCGGCGGCCCGGAGTAGTCGGCTTATAATGTTTAATTGCCATTTTAGTTTACTCTCCTTTTTTTAGGCTTAGCGAAGTTGACTTGCAACTTCATACATCACCGGAAAAAACTTAGTTTTCCTTTATATATAGGCTTTGGCTTTGACTTAGATTAATCCGTCAAAGAACTCGATAGGCTTGGAATCGGACTTTAAAGTAACGATAGCCTTTTTCCAGCTTGCAGTGTAGCCACTGTAACGACCACGACGTCTTTCTTGACCACGAACGTTGATGGTGTTAACCTTAGCAACCTTTACGCCGCTGAAAACTTCTTCGATTGCGTTTGCAATTTCTACTTTACCAGCAGTCTTTGCAACCTTGAAGGTGTACTTCTTATCAGCAATACCTGCCATGCTCTTTTCGGTAATAACCGGAGCAATGATAATATCATGTGCTAACATTATGCGTATACCTCCTCAATTTTTGCTACGGCATTCTTTACGATTACAAGAGAATCAGCATTGATGATGTCGTAGGTGTTGATGGTGTTGTACTGAGCGGTCTTTACGCCAGCGATGTTTGCTGCACTCTTAACAGCGAAGCTATCATTGTTTTCGAGAACGATGAGAGTCTTCTTGCCTGCGCCGATTGCATTTAAGCAAGCAGCAACAGTCTTGGTGCTGTAGGTGTCGAGTGTTAAAGCATCGAGAACGATAAGAGAACCGGTGAGTACCTTATCGGAAAGAGCAGACTTTAACGCAAGTCTTCTTTCTTTCTTGTTGATTACATAAGAGTAATCTCTTGGCTTTGGTGCGTGTACTACGCCACCGTGTCTCCACTGGGGAGCTCTGATAGAACCCTGACGAGCGTGTCCTGTTCCCTTTTGTCTCCAAGGCTTTTTACCGCCGCCGGAAACTTCGGTACGGGTTAAGGTGGACTGTGTGCCCTGACGCTGATTTGCAAGGTAATTTACTACAGCCTCGTGCATAACTACTGCATTAGGCTCGATACCGAAGATGGCATCGTTTAAAGTGATTTCGCCGACATTTTTGCCTGCCATATCAACTACTGCTATATTAGCCATTATAAGCACTCTCCTTCCTTAAGCTTTAACGCTGTCGAAGAGAACAACGATTCCGCCCTTGGGACCAGGAACGGCACCCTTAACAGCGATGATGTTGTTTTCTGCGTCGATTTTAACAACTTTGAGATTCTGAACAGTAACTCTCTCGTTACCGAGGTGTCCTGCCATTTTCTTTCCCTTGAATACACGAGCCGGGTCGATAACGCCAAGTGAACCACCATGACGATGAACAGGGCCGGTACCGTGAGATTCTTTAAGGCGGCTGAAGTTCCAACGCTTAATTACGCCGGCATAGCCTTTACCTTTAGAAGTTCCGCGTACGTCTACGCTGTCGCCTTCTGCGAAGATGTCTGCTTTGAGTACATCGCCAACGTTAACTGCTGAGCAGTCAGCGAAACGGAACTCACGAAGAACCTTCTTAGGAGCAACATCGTTTTTAGCGAAGTGTCCTTTCATAGGACCGTTTACTTTAGATGCCTTAAGGTCGCCGTAGCCTACCTGAACTGCATCGTAGCCGTCGTTTTCAACTGTTTTCTTTTGAGCAACAACACAGGGGCCTGCTTCAATTACAGTTACGGGAACAACGTTACCGTTTGCGTCAAAAAGCTGGGTCATGCCAAGCTTTTTTCCGATTAAACCTTTTTGCATTTTTATTTCCTCCTTGGTTATTGGTTGGGTTTCCCCAACATGACCTGCTGTTTAAGACTTGAAATTAAAGCTTAATTTCGATGTCTACGCCAGCGGGAAGCTCGAGACTTGTAAGAGCTTCAACAGTTTTGTTGGAAGGTCTTAACACGTCGATAAGCCTTTTGTGTGTTCTTGTTTCGAACTGTTCACGGCTATCCTTGTACTTGTGTACTGCACGAAGAATAGTTACTACTTCCTTTTCGGTAGGTAGGGGAACTGGTCCGGAAACTCTAGCGCCAGTGCGCTTTGCGGTTTCTACGATTTTTTCTGCTGCTTGATCAACAAGTGCATGATCGTAGCCCTTAACACGAATTCTGATCTTTTCTTTTACTGCCATTTGGCTGCTCCTCCTTGTTTGGATTTGCGAGCGAAACTTACACCGTGCCGAGTGTTTCTTCAGGGCACATTATAAAACCGGATGGCTGGGGTTGCAGTCATTCCGGGGCTG
>JAFOFE010000112.1 GCA_017387475.1 Clostridia bacterium
CACCAATATTTGTTGCAATTGTTGCCTTTTGCTTTTCTATGACAATTGGTGTATTTTGGGAATTTTTGGAATTTAGTTGCGATATGCTTCTTAAAACAGATATGCAAAAAGATTTTATTATAGATTCAATAGCAAGCGTTGCGCTTGACCCTAACAACACCAACAAAACAATTCGCATAACCGATATTCAAAATATTATGATTAACGGCAAGGCTGTAAACGCCAAGGGATATATAGATATTGGTCTTATTGACACAATGAAAGATTTGATTGTTAATTTTGTAGGTGCTACCGTTTTTAGCATAATTGGCTTTTTCTATATTAAAAATCGTGGGCACGGAAAATTCGCCGAAAAGTTTATACCAAGGGTGAGAAATAAGGAATAAAACTGTAAGACTTTACTCACAATATCACTATTTAATTATTTTGAGAAAATAAAACGGATGTGTTGAAATTCTACACATCCGTTTTATATTTTCGTCCCATACCGTAACAATCAAGGAAAATGTACGGCGCTTTTTCAATTTTTTAGGAAAACTTAAACACTGTTGTTTATATCAAAAAATTTTAATGCGCTTTACATTTCACAAGATTTATGCTATAATGCGTTCACCACACAAAACTTAATATTACGCTTTCGACAGGTATGTATTTTATTTTGGTAAAAATGCATGCTCTTTTCGCGTACTTGTTGTAAGCGTTAAGTTTTGTGTGGTAGCAAACTGGAGTTGTGCATTTTTAGGTGTGTATAACTTCGGTTGTGCACACTTTTTTATTTTAAGGAGGAATGTTTATATCAAAAACGAAACGTCCAGTTTCTAGTGATATGTTGATAAAAAAGAAAACAAGACTATAATAAACAAAAAGCAAAATGCAAAGGAGTAACTTGTTATGAAAAATTTGTTTGCAATCATTTTATTAACGATATGTTGCCTGTCTTTATGTGCCTGCGGCGGTTCTGTTGACAATATAGAAACTGTCGAAGATAAAGTTATGGAGGCCGTACAGGCTCAAATCAATGCACGTACCGTATGGCGATACGGTGGTCTTCCGCACGCTTCACAGTTTATTGATGAAATAGGCGAAAATAAATTTAAAGTTACCGGCGAAATTTCTGTTCGCGATAAAAACGGTGATACATACGAAGGCGGCTATGATGCCGTTGTCGAGTATGACCCTGCGACAGACGAATGTGTTGTTGATATTGATATAGATAGCTTATATAGAAAATAATTAAAAAGCTGCTCAGCCTACGATTGGTCTGAGCAGTTTTTTAATGTGTATTGCAATCGGTAACGAAAAAACAATCATTGGATACAACGCCTATGCTTCGCATTTTTTATTTAAGCAACGTTACGTCGCCGCCTTTGAGTATGGTGGTGTTTTTATTTTCGTCTTCTACTATAAGGGCTCCGTTTTCATCTATATCTACCGCTGTGGCAGTATATTGGTTACCGTATTGAAGGTAAGAAACCTGTTTTCCGAGTAAAACAGATTTTTCTTTATAATACTGCATAAAATCTTGGTTGCCATTTAAAAGGCTTAAAATACGTTTAGTAATTTCGGTACTTAATTTTTTTGCAGTAACACCTTTTTTATTAAGGCTTATGGCAATATTCTTAATATCTTCGGGAAACTCTTTTACAAAAAGATTTACGCCAATGCCAATTACCACGCCTAAGGTTTGGTTGGTGTTTGGGTCTGCCACCCTTTCGGTAAGTATGCCACAAAGTTTTTTACCGTTTAGATAAATATCGTTTACCCATTTTATGCCGACCTGAACGCCCGACAATTTTTCTATGGCTTGCGCTGTAGCCACAGCTGCAAGTACAGTTAATTTTTGAAGTCTGGTTTCGTCGGTTTTAACAGCCAGACTCATATAAAGTCCACCACCCGAAGAATGAAAGCTTCGTCCCCTTGTGCCTTTACCTGCCGTTTGTTTTTTTGCAACAAGCAAAAGCGGAAGTTCTTGCCCTTTGGCTATTCTTCTTTTGGCTTCGTTATTTGTGGAATCTATCCGGTCATAGGCGTACACCTTTACGCCCTTTACCCAAAACAGTTTTCTCATTTTATCACCAAAATAATTTTATCATATAAAAAGGTCTTGTCAATCGGTTTGTTCGGTCTGTGATAAGAACTTACCTTCGAGGTAATCAATTGTACCGGTAAACGATTCGGGAATATGAAGATTCAAATATATTTCACCAGCCATTTCAACCCCATAAGTTTCTTCTTCAAATACGCTTATATCTGCCGATTTCATTTCCTTTTTGAAGATAGAAATAAACTCTGTTGCATCTTTCTGATTTAAAATGGCTATTTTTTGATGGCCGTCATCTTCTAATGTGCCAAATTTTTCGGAGAAAGAGTATATAGTTACAATGCCTTCTTCTTTAGCAATATCTGTAATAAGGTCGAACTTGCTTAAGAATTCGTCGGTTTGCATTAGGGCTAAAATATCGGGGTTAAGGTCTTTCATAGTTCTTTGGTTGTACCAATAATTACGCTTTATGGTACTACCGTTTTTCATAATATATTCAAAATCAAAATTATTGAAGTTATATACTACTTCGGGATATATTTCGGGGTATATTTTATCTTCAATATATTCCTCTTCATCATCTAAATTTTCGATAATACCGGTATGAAGTTTAATGGCTAAATCTATATTTTCTTTAAATTCTATATCGCCAATATAAACGGTTTCCACTTCACTAGCCACAGGCACTTTAACTTCGGCATAGCCTACTATATACAAGCTACCTATAACCAACGCTGTCATAACAGCAACTGCAACTATACCGTTTATAACAAAGGTTTTAACCTGTTTAAAGCTACGGTTTATAATTGCACCAATTGCAACGGCACAAAGTATTGCGCAAACCACAAAGAAAGACCAAAACGTTAAGTTGAACTTAATATTAAAGCCTGTTAAAACGGTTGCTATAAAGAAGCCACCAACAACCGACACTAAAAGCGAAATAATTATAGGCATAAACTTAAAGGAATAGGCTTCGCCTGCTGTTTCGCTTTTTCTTTTACCGAAAAGCTTTACTGTTAAAAATACGCAAAGCGCACCAAAAACTATTAAACCAATAATTGTATATATGCTTGTTGCTTCTGCCATAGTATAAAGCTCTTGTGGCTTTTCTATAACACTTGGTAAGAACATAACTTTATTAATTGCAAACGCTATTGGTGTTAGATAGATTAATATGTTGTAATCTAAATATATACCCGTTACCGATTCTTCGGCAATGCCTAATATAAAGGTTAAAATTATAACGGGCGCAACGTTAATTGTACCAAAGGCAATTACTGTATCGAAATATCCACCACAGCAAATTCCAATTAATATGCAAAATGCAGTTAGCACCATAAGCGAAAGCACCATAAACAAATAGGTGTTTATTACTGCCACTATTCCAACGCCATCTACTGTTGGAAGAAAGTTGACTATAACAAGCCCGAAATAAGCTACACTCATTAAGAAAAAGCCACCAATAAACGCACCAAGGCTCCTTGTTAAAAGAAGTTCATTACGGGTAAAAGGTAATGAGTTGAACATATCCCCTGCTTTTTTAGAAAACAAAAAGCCAAAATTAAGCAGAAGAATCATACAAACAAGCGCTAATGCTGCACCTAAAAGCACTGCTGAAATTGAGCCAAATTCAAACGGGCTTAAAGAATAATTATGAAGATGGTTATCATTCACTTCACTAAGTATCATACCCGGACAAAATAGTAGTGTGAATGCAGTTACCAATAATGTAAGCGGGGTTTGCTTTTTAAGGGTAAACTTAAAGAAGTTAACGACAGGGTGTTTTTTAACTGAGCAGATTTTTGATGTCATAACCGACCGCCTCCATTTCGTAGATAAATATTTCTTCCAGTGTGGGCTCTATGCTTTCTGCAAAAATGGGTTCAAGCGAATTGATTTTCTCCATAATTGCAGTTTCGTCGCCCCTTATAACCATTTGAAGAAGTGAGCCCATTTTTTCGCACTTGATAATATCAAGGTCATGAAGCTTAATTTCGGGGGGCAGCACCTTAAATGCTGCCTGAATTTTATGGAAGTTGCCACGAACTTCGTCTAGTGAATCACTAAATAAGATTTTTCCTTTATGGATAAGCGCGATATGGTCGCACAGATCTTCAAGTTCACGAAGGTTGTGCGAAGCAATTATTACTGTCATACTGTTGTTTTCAATGCCGTCTATTAAAAGTTCCTTTAAAACGCTGCGCATAACGGGGTCCAGTCCGTCGAAGGCTTCGTCTAAAAGAAGATATTTGGGGTTGGTTGACAGTGCTAACATTAAAGCTGCTTGACGCTGCATACCCTTTGACATATTGTCAATTTTATCGGTTGAACTTATTGGGAAAACTTCGTTTAAGTAGTTGAATCTGCTTCTATCGAAGGTGTTATACACGCCTTCGTAAAAATCTGCCATTTCTTTTAAATTTGCATTTTTAAAGAAGAAGGGTGCGTCGGGAAGGTAGAAGATTTGCTTTTTAAGTTCGGGATTATTGAAAACCGAAAAGCCATCTACCGAAATGTTTCCACCGTCGGGATAATATACGCCCGAAAGCAGACGAAGCAGGGTTGATTTTCCCGAACCGTTGGAGCCTACAAGTCCATAAATACTGCTATCGGCAATTTTGGCGTTCACTTCATCGACTGCACAGAAAGTTCCAAACTTTTTGGTAAGGTTAATAAACTCAATCATTCTTGTCCCCTCCTTTGAAGGCTGTTTCTAAAACTTTGCTTAATTCTTCAAAACTAAGTCCCATACTTTTTGCATCTTCTACTGCAATTTTAAAACTGCTTTTAGCTGCTTCAAGTATTGCTTTTTCGGCACTTATATCGTCGGATATAAATGAGCCCTTGCCCGAAACGGAATATATTACCCCGTCGGACTCTAAAATAGCGTACGCTTTTTGAACGGTATTAGGATTTATACCAAGCGAGCTTGCCATACTGCGAACACTTGGAAGCTTATCGTGTGGTTTTAGTATGCCAAGAGTTTTAAGGCGAATAAAACCTGCAGTTATTTGATCATAAATAGGGACTCTGCTTTTGTAATCTATTGTTATCACAAAATTCCCTCCTTGTTCTAACTGTACTATTACGATTAGTACAGTTGTATAATACACCCTATTTTTCTTTTTGTCAACAGTTTTTTAGAATTAATATTTTCATTTTTACACGGCACAATAATTATTATGGACAAGATAATTGATTTTTTGATACAGATTGCACCCTTTTTAGAGAAGCACATAAAAGACATAAAGAAAAGAACCAAACTCTTGTTAAGAATTGGTCTTATCTTTAATATCGGGTATGCAATTTTTAATATTTTCACAGGTGTTTTTTACCGTTCCGTGTGGTTTGGCGCAGTAGCAGTTTACTATATAATGGTGTGCTTTATTAAGTTTTTCCTTATAAAAAAAGGTTTTAACAAGCGTGGCAGAAAAGAATACAGCGACCTTTTTACCTGTGGTATTATGCTGCTTATTTTAAGTGTTTCGATTACCGCAATTGTATATATAATGATATGGCAAGGCAAGGCTTACAAATATGGAAAATTTATAATTTATGTTTCGGCTGCTTACGCCGTATTTAGAATTTTTACGGCTGCTTTTGATACAGTAAGATTAAAACACTTAAAAAGTCCTACCCTTTATGCTGCCAAGGCATTAAGTCTATCGGTTGCGCTTATGTCGCTTTTTTCGCTTCAGTTTTCGGTTTTGCTTTTTTCCGATTTAAACGAAAGCGCAAGATACCTTCTAAACGTTATAAGTGGTTCTGTTGTAGGTGTGCTAACAACGACAATTGCGCTATTAACAATAAGGCGAGCCTACAAAGAGCTTAAAAAAACAAAAGAGTCTTGAATTTTATCAAGACTCTTTTATTCTACTCCCCTATAATAAAGGCCACGTGTGAAATCGCCTATGGGCGCTTTATTATTTTTGTAAGCATTAATAATTGCATTTACCTGTTCGGGTGTTTCGTTTGTAAAGAATAAAACTTGGAATGCCAGACCGGCAAGCTCGTTTTGCCTATCGGCTAGCCAAATTACCTTTGAATTATAAAGCTCGCTATATCCGTTTCTACAAAGAATGGGGAATTTTTCGCCCTTACGGTCGACAAGTGTTTGGCATCTGCCACATTCTTTACAGTTTAGTTTATTTTTAACGGGACAGTTGCGAGTAAGCATTAATGGCAGTCTGCCGTAAGATATTATGCCTTTATTTATATCTGCCGAAATTTTGTGTATATCTTTAAGCAGTAATTCGGGCGAAAGCACAACGGCGTTAGCACCATTTTCTTTGTGGTAAACGGCTGAATAGGAATTAAAAACATTAAAGCCGTAATCGCTTACCGTATTAAAGCCTGCTTGCTTTGCAATTTCTTTTGCC
>JAFOFE010000113.1 GCA_017387475.1 Clostridia bacterium
AATCATTTGAGCATAAATATTATACTCTTGATTTTCGGGGAAATTAGCAGGAAGTGCAGAAATTTGAATTTGCTTTGCATATTCAAGTTCTTTATCGATACGAGCTGCAGCTTCTGCAATATATCTTTTTAAGGTGGTAACCGTTGAATTGATGTCGTCTGAAAGTGAAGAAAATTCTTCATTAGAACGAACATCTACAGTTACATTTAAATCTCCCTTTGTAATTCTTCCTAAAGTATCGTTAATTTTCTTTAAATTGTTAATAATAACGCGCTTGATAAGTATGTAAATAAACACGAACAGTGCAGCGAATATAAGCACCTGCATAAATATACTTGTGTAAAGCGAAGCGTCGCGCATAAACATTGCTTCGGCTTCGGGCATTGCCGCTATAATGCAGTATCCTTCAACAAATTTGAATACATACATATATCTCATGCTGTCAGATGTTTTACCGTCCACAACATCTGCATAATAAAGGGCTGTTGCAGTTTTACCGTTTTGCATTTCTGACGGTGGAGTTATTCCTATTTCGGAAATGTGGCAACCCGAATATTCGTTATCTATTACCAAATTAAGTTTATCATCGCAAACTGCAACGAAGCCACCTGTGCCAACATGGCGATTTTTGGTAACATCAACCACGAATTCGTTAAGCGCTTGGTGAAACTGTTCGGCATCGTATCCGACCTGAATAAAGCCACTATCTGCTAAATTAATAGCTGCGTATTTTCTCCAAACAGTTTCATCTTTGCCACGGGGACTATACTGTTGCACAAAAGAGTCTTGTGTTTTTAGTGTATCTACAAACTCTTTAGACTGTGCCTTGCTGTTCATATCGTAATTACCAATTACTTCTGCTTCGGTAGAATTGGTAATTAGTCCGTTAGCATTAACAACATTAATTTCTTTAATAGCGTACTTTTCAGCCAATGCTTGAAGTGATGTGTTTGGGTCTGCTTCGTACTCTGTTTTTACATTTTTAGCAATATCTAAAAGTTGCGCATCTGATTTGCCTTTAATATCTGTTTCAACATCGTTAATTGCTGCAGTGAACACTTCTTGTGTTTCAATGCTTACCATTCCGTTTTGAAGAATAAACGTAAAGGTACTTGTAATAAGATATGCAATAACTATACAAAGAAGCAACCAACGTTGGAAGGTGTTTGCAATTCTTTCGCTTCCCTTATTTCTTTTAAAGCCTTCGTGGCTTAAAAGAGATACAATAATTATTGCTACGCCAACAGCAACGGCATTTCCAAGTATCATTGGAAGTGTTGCGCCCTTAACAAATTCAAACGCATAGGCTGAATCGTCCATATTGGTAACGAAGATTAAAATCATATGAACGACTTCGCAAACTACAGCAATACACACGCCATAGCCCCAAGTTGGCTTCTTGTTGTCGAACATAAGCTTTCTAAGACCTGCTGCCATAAGACCTGCAAGCACGGTTGCTATGCTACACGCAAGTTGTGTGTACACGCCTGCGCCCCAATATACAGAAAACCAACGGTAAAGGCCACCAATAAGACCTGCTATAACACCTGCCGGCGCACCGAAAATAAGACCTGCAGAAAGTGGTGCTGCATCGCGAACATTTACGGTAGTGCCAAGCAGTTCCACGCCAAAGCTAGAAGCAAAGGCTGAAACGCCACCGAACAGAATACCAATAATAATTTGTTTTACTATATAGGGTAGCTTTTTTAAGGGGGTATACTTATCTACAAGGTATACGGCAAGAACAAGAAAACTATTGAGCAATATTGGAATAATTAATCTCATTAGAAATTCTCCCTATAATAATGACTCTATTATTGCTTGAACTACTGCAGCAAGCAGGTCGCCTATAACGCCAATTGCTAAAAGCAATACCATATACACGAACATACTGCTTTTGCTTACAGAATCTCTTGCTATGTTGTAGTAGAAATTAAACTGTCCTTGTTGATTATCTTCCCTGTTCTGATTCCATTGATAAGTAATAACATTTTCACATTTATAGTCTGTTGGCAGATAACCGTTATATAAATTTTCTTCCAGTCGGCGAATACGGTAACAAGCAGCATCGTTAAGCTCGTAATCTTCGTCGATAGAAAGTGTAACAACTGCTTTTTTAAGCTTTTGACGGTGAAACGCGCCAATTCTTGTGATTTCTTCGGGCAAAAGTCTTGCTTCGTTTATACGAATTGAATATCCGTATTTTTCAGATTTAACAGGGGTTGTAATAAGTTCCCTGAGTCTGCTCATAGTGCTTCCCACATTGACGTATGTTTTGAATATTTCGTCTAGCGATTTTTGTGGTAAGCGCCAAATGAAATAAGCTTCGTCATTATCTATGAAGGAAGAAAGTTCTTCTAAATTAATACCTATTAAAGTGCCTTTAGATAGGTTTTTAATTTGATAAGCCAAGGTGCCAATATGTACAATATCAACTGTTTTTCCGTTGTATGCTATTTCGGAAGTGTGGGCATTTTTCTTGTAATCTATAATGCAAGCCGAGCTAAAGGTCGCTTGTAAAATTTTAGTGTCGTTAAACATTAAAGATATATCTTCTACTTCGCTTGAAGAAACTACAAATGGAATATAAACATATAAGGCTCTGCTTGATTTTACGCCACGAACACGGACGGCTATATCGACATAACTTTTACCTTGTGGATTTACCCAGTTATTGATATATACTGTGCTGGTGTCATCGCCTTCGACCCAAATTGCCCAGCCGTCATCGGCAAACTTTTTGTGTTTTTTAGGCATTGTCTTTACCCCCTTCTAAAATAGTAACTTCACATGAATCTAAATCTTTTGGGTACCTAACCATTGAATAGTGTGTAACGGGTGTTTTAGGAATGAGTTCTTCTTTCATTAAATCGAACCCGTAATGCTTATATAAGCCAACATTGCTTTCCTTATTGGTTTCTAGATAGGAAACCATTTTTTCGTTATCGCAAAATTCTAACATAGGACGCAGTAGTTTACTTGCCAAGCCTTTGCCCTGTGCATCTTTTTTAATGGATAGATTGTATAGATACCAATCGTAATTGTCGGTTAACTCTTTTTTAAGGTTCATAGCATAGGTTTCATAGGTTAAAAGTCTGCCTATAATACCAAGACCCGAATGGAAAATTAAGTTTAGCCCACCATTCATTAAGAACGGAAGTGTTTTACTGCCTGTAAAGCCAAAAGGTAGCCAAACGGCAAAGCCGTTAATATCTTTGCTGTCGGCATAAATAACGGCATCTTCTGTCATTGTTTTAAGGGAAATTTGCATAATTAATTTAGATGCTTTTTCATCGTATTTACCCTTGGTGAACCAATTGTGCAAGGGGTAGTCTAAATATGCATCTGCTGCAACTTCAGCTAAGCGTTCCAGGTCCTTTTCTTGCACTATATATAGTCCCGCTTTTTCTATTGCTTTTTTAGCAAGCGGAATTTCAATTTGTCTTACTAATTTATCCATTGCTATTTCCTTACTAAAGATATATTATTTATCGGTTTTCTTTTTTCCAATTTTATCGAGCCCGAAGAATATGAAGCCAACCACAACAAAGGCAACAGACAAAATGCCTATCCAGGTAAGCACGCCCGACACACCCTGTGTATCTATGTTAACAAAGAAGTAAGGATAGATAAGTGGTGTGGTGGTTGTTGGAATTAAAATAGATGAATCGAACTTTAGAATAACGGCTTGTATTAGCAGGAATAATACGTAAACAAGTGGGAAAGCAATTGATGCGATAGGATAAAACCACTTGCACTTTTTGCGTTCGTAGAACAAGAACCAATCTGCTATGTACATAATGGGAAGAACCACGTGGAAACACAAGCTTCCTATTCTCCAGTTAGCTTGTGGGTCGCGACCTTCGGCACCGGCAAGCATAATGTTGAATACAAGGAAGGTAAGTAAAATGCCAAGCATTCCAATAAACTTTAAAACAGGTGCTGCAGAAACAAAGCTATCTTCCTTCTTTTTTGCTGTTTGGATAAGGCCTGCTAACATAACGCCAATACATAAGAAGTTGCTTAAGTTGGTGAAATGAACATAGAAGTCCCAACGGATATTGCTTATGTTATCGAATATACCAAGACTTGCGACTAAACCTACAAAACCTAGTGTTACATAGATAGTTTGATAGATTAATTGTGCTGTTCTGTTCTTTATCATTTTAGTACTCCTTTAAACTTAAAAATGCAAAAATACATAGTTACCCTATTTTCTGTTTCATTATAACATTCAGGATATGACAAACTTCTTACAAATGCAAAAAGAAGCCGTCTTATCGACGACTTCTTTTTTATTAATTTATCTGTTTTGTTTTCTTTCCCAAAGCAAACCACAAGTAACTTCTGCCCAACTGTATTGCGACATATATTCGCCTAAAAATTCAGGCTTGCCATTTTTTAAATAATTAAAATAATCGCAATCAATTTTTTGTGGGTTTATGGAATAGTGATAGTTGTTTTTTACGAAAACATCTTCTATTCCAAACACTTCAAGCGTTTGCCTTAAATCACGGAATAATTGGTGGATGTAATTTTGATTTTTTTGTTCTTCATCGTTCTCCCAAAGCGCAACCCCTATTTCTGCAACTGTAACGCCTGCACCGTTTCTATCGATTAAAAAGGCAAATAGTTCTTTGGTTTTTGAACGTTTAAACGCAAGTTTTTCACCCTTCGCATAGACTTCGAAAGTTCCAAAACATTTTACGGTAAGTGGTTTTTGGGTTTGGTGAACGCCCTTAATATTATCTATTTCTGCCTGAACATCTTTAGCCGATACCGGCTTCATTAAATATCCTGATGCGTGCAATTTAAATGCCGGTATAGCATATTCTTCGTATCCTGTGCAGAAGACAATTTTACATTCGGGACGAACTGCAATAATTTTTTCTGCAAGAGCAAGCCCACCCATACCACGCATATTGATATCTAAAAACGCAACATCAACAAGATTATTTTTCACATAATCAAGGGCTTCTTCGCAACCTGAAAATTTTGCAATCTCGCTTATGTCGGGCGAAGCATTGATTGCAGATACTAATGCGCCAAGCATTAATACTTCGTCATCAACTGCTATTGCAATCATTTGTTTGCCTCCTTGGGAATTTTTATAAGAACTTTGGTGCCAACACCCTGTGTACTTTCTATTTCAAGCGTTCCGTTTACCATTGCTTTTAATCTGCCACGAATGTTGCGAATACCCACGTGCTTTCTTTCGTCATGCAATACGCCGGTATCAAAACCCACACCGTCGTCTTCAACCGAAACACAGTAGAAATTTTCGGTTTCGAAAGATGTAACTCGAATGGTTCCACCTTTTTGCAATTTCATTAAGCCGTGTTTAATAGCGTTTTCTACTATTGGCTGAATGGTAAGCGCAGGAATGTGGAAGTCATCTGAATTCATTTCAAACGAAAATGTCATATCTGGAAAACGCACATTTTCAATACTTATATAGTGATGTACGTGTTCCATTTCTTTTGACATTAGTATAGGCTTGGGGTTATCTAGTTCCCCGAAATTACCCCTTAAATATTTAGCGAAGTTGTGAACGAGTTCGCCTGCCTTTTGTGGATCTAAAGCGCAAAGTTGTTCAATACTGCCAAGTGTATTGTATATGAAGTGTGGGCGAATTTGACTCATCATAATTGAAACTCTGTTTTCGGTAAGCTGAGCATGAAGCGCAATTTTTTCGGTTTCAAGCTCTTTGGCTTTGGCCAGTGTATTAATGCCGTTTGGTATAATGTTAAGCACGGCAACCATTACAGCTACAAAGAAAACAACAAAAACACATATTGAAGCAATGCCATTATTCCACAATCCGAAGCCTATCATAACTACATCTACGGCAAAAGAAACAAGTGGCAATGCCGAACCTATGTAAAGCAGGCGTTCTTTGCCCTTTGTTGCTAAAATTTCCTTTACAATGCAACAAAGCAGACCAACATTTACAAGTATTTGCATACATGCCCAGTAAAGCCACATATCGTAAAACAAAATATCTGTAAAAACAGGCAACACAAAAACTATTGCGTTAAAAAGTCCTATAAGCGCAACTAAACAAGTGCCAACTGTTTTGGTTTTATTTAAAAAATGCACTAGAGCCATTGAAAGAAACAACATATAGAACATCATTGAGCAACCTAATATAGTTGTATTAGATACAATTGATTCGCTCCAAAATGAAACGCTGTCTGCGCTATAGGTTAGGTAGGTGCCTGCAAAGAAAATAACAATACCAAGCACCCAAAGAAGATTACTGCTCTTTATATGTATCAACGTTGAAAACAACGCAGTACCCAAAACCAGCAAAGCAATTATTATAAACAAAAGACCTATGTTTCTTTGGGTTTCACCACGAGTTAATACGTTTTTTTCAAATTCTATACCTGTCCATAAGGCTGTATTTGAAAGCATTTCATCAATTGCATTTTCGTTGCCGAATTTATGGGGGTTATGGATAAGAATTTCAAGTGGTTCTTCGCTTGATAAGCAATATGCCGTCCAGTCAATACCACAAGAAGAATCGCCAAAGATATGATTTTCCATATCGGTTACAAATGGTTCATTTTCACCTTCATAAAAGGTTAAGCCTATATGATTTGTGTAAAGCGCAATTGGGGTTTCTCCACTATAAATTCCTACATACTCACCGTCGGGTGCCAGCATATGAAAATTACCACGAAGCGTTACATCTCCTTTAGTAGAAGAAATATGGTTACCCGTAACAATCTTCTGCCAAGGGCCGTCGGCAATACGGTATTCGCCGTCAAAATACACCTGTGCTGTTAAAGCCATTTGCGCCTGACTACTGGTTGCATTGCCGTACCACAACAGAGTAACTGCCAAAAAAAGCACCAATATAATACCAACCACTTTAAGTGTTGCTGCATTAAAAATTTTAGATTTAATTGCTTTAGGTTTCACTACATTTTCTCCTTTATACAGCACATAGACGTAACGGTATGTTTTAAATTAATTAGGTTTTAACCGATTTATTAAATTAGTCTAAAATTAATTCCCCAAAAAATTCGGGTCTGTGAAAATCGGGAGTTTCGGTTTCTACTTTATTCCAAGCAAAATAATGTTCTACTGTAGTTAATTCGCCACACTTATAAAAATTAGCTTTCATTTTTTTACCCGAAGTAAGTGTGAAGTTTGGAAAGAACTGTCTGATGAATGCAGCAGTTATTTGATAAGTAAGTTCCCAACCGTCATCTGTGCGAGTTACAGAAGGCTGAATATTAGCGCTGGGTTTGGGTAGAATTCTTGCAGAATCATAACGGCAGGAACCAAAACCAATATGCATACATAAGGCAGGGTTAAATTCGAAATTAAAATATCTACCGTCATTTTCTTCAGGAGAGAAAAAGAATTCTAAACAGCTATCCTTGCTTGGAACACCAATACGGCCTGTTTCTTCGGCACGGATATCTCTTTCTTGTGCAACAAGACGCAGATATAACGCATCATTATCATAGCAAACCTGTGCAGTTGCCGAAATATCAACTTCCGGTGTCCAAAGTCTATTATCTATTAAAGCTACGGGAATATCGTTCCAATTGCCTGTTTTGCGTAAAACTTTATAAGTTCTCATAATATCTCCTTATGCAACTTAATGTTGAATATTTTTTAAATTTTATCATATAACCACTTCTTTTTCAAGGTTGTCTTAATGATAAGAAGTTTGGTTTAAATAGATAAAAAAAGAATACACGGTTTGAACTCGTGTAGACTTCCCTGTGAAAATAAAATAAAAAAGAACCAACCTTTTGGTTGATTCTTTTTTATTTTGGTCCGAGTGACAGGAGACTCTGCGTCGGCATTGTTTTGACCACTCCGGTGGTACCCAAAACAACTCGCCTTACTCGAGACTTCACAGTCCTAAAATGCTGTCGCGCATTTTAGGCTGCTTCGACGCCCCTTAACGCAGGTTCG
>JAFOFE010000114.1 GCA_017387475.1 Clostridia bacterium
AATCTTTTTTCCTGCATTTTTATTCTAAAATGCAGGATTTTTTTAATATTTGTATTTACTTTTGAAGTTTTAAGTGTTATTATATCTGTGTATGAAATAATCGCGTTTTGCGGTCTTTTTCAGCTAAAACTTAAGGAGGAAAATTCCGTATGGCAAGACAGTTCAAAACAATGGACGGTAACAATGCTGCAGCTCACGTATCCTATGCGTTTACAGAAGTTGCTGGTATTTATCCTATCACTCCGTCCAGCCCTATGGCAGACTACACAGACCAGTGGTCAGCTCAGGGACGTAAAAACATTTTCGGTACAACAGTTAACGTTGTAGAGATGCAGTCAGAAGCCGGTGCTTCGGGTACTGTACACGGCTCACTCGCAGCCGGTGCTCTCACCACAACCTACACTGCTTCACAGGGTCTTCTTTTGATGATTCCGAATATGTACAAAATTGCAGGTGAATTATTACCCTGCGTTTTCCACGTATCGGCTCGTTGCGTAGCTTCTCACGCTCTTAACATTTTCGGCGACCATTCCGACGTTTACGCTTGTCGTCAAACAGGTTTCGCAATGCTCGCAGAAACAAACACACAAGAGGTTATGGACCTTGGTGCAGTTGCTCACTTAGCATCAATTGAAGGTCGCGTTCCTTTCCTTAACTTCTTTGACGGTTTCCGCACCTCACACGAGCTTCAAAAGATTGAAGTTTGGGATTTTGATGACCTTAAAGAAATGTGCGATATGGATGCTGTTGAAGCATTCCGTAAGCGTGCTCTTAACCCCGAACGCCCTGTAATGCGTGGTTCTCACGAAAACGGCGATATCTTCTTCCAACACAGAGAAGCTTGTAACAAATATTACGATGCAGTTCCTGCAATTGTTGAAGAATATATGGACAAGGTTAACGCTAAAATCGGTACCGATTATAAGCTCTTCAACTACTACGGTGCAGAAGATGCAGAACGCGTAATCGTTGCTATGGGCTCTATCTGCGACGTTGCAGAAGAAGTTATCGACTATTTAACTGCAAAGGGAGAAAAGGTTGGTCTTGTAAAAGTACGTCTTTATCGTCCTTTCTCTGCTGAAAGACTTGCAGCTGCTATCCCTGCAACTGCTAAAAAGGTTGCTGTTCTCGACAGAACTAAAGAACCCGGCGCACTTGGCGAACCCTTATTCTTAGACGTTGTTGCAGCTCTTGCAGCAATGGGCAGAAACGACCTTAAGGTTGTTGGTGGCCGTTACGGTCTTGGTTCTAAGGATACTCCTCCTTCAAGCATCTTCGCTGTATATGACGAACTCCAGAAGGACGCTCCTAAGGCTCAGTTCACACTCGGTATCGTAGACGACGTTACCGGTCTTTCTCTCGAAGAAAAAGTTTCCCCCAACACTGCTGCAGAAGGCACCAAAGAATGCAAGTTCTGGGGTCTCGGCGGCGACGGTACTGTTGGTGCTAACAAGAACTCTATCAAAATCATTGGTGACCATACCGATAAGTACGTTCAGGCTTACTTCCAGTATGACTCCAAGAAAACCGGTGGTATCACCATTTCTCACCTTCGTTTCGGCGATAAGCCCATTAAGTCTCCTTACTACATCAACAAGGCAGACTTCGTTGCTTGCCACAACCCCTCTTATGTATTAAAGGGTTATAAAATGGTTAACGACGTTAAACCCGGTGGTGTATTCCTTATCAACTGCCAGTGGTCTGCAGAAGAGCTCGACGCTCATCTTAACGCAGAAACCAAGCGTTATATTGCACAGAACAACGTTCAGCTTTATACCGTTAACGCTATCGACCTTGCTGCATCTATCGGCATGGGCAAGCGTACCAACACAATTCTTCAGTCTGCATTCTTCGCACTTGCTGACATTATGCCTCGTGAAGATGCAATTCAGTATATGAAAGACGCTGCTACCAAGTCTTATCTTAAAAAGGGTCAAGACATCGTTGATATGAACCACAAGGCTATCGACGCTGGTGCTACTGCTTTCGTTAAAATCGATGTTCCTGCTGCTTGGGCAGATGCTACCGACGATGTAGTTGAAGCTGCATCTAACGGTCCTGCTAAACTCGTTAGCATGGTAGACGGCATTATGAAACCCGTTGCTAAAATGGACGGCGATTCTCTCCCCGTATCTGCTTTCGTAGATTATGCAGACGGTACCTTCGAACAGGGTGCTTCGGCTTACGAAAAGCGTGGAGTTGCAGTTATGGTTCCCGAATGGGATAACACCACCTGCGCTCAGTGTAACAAGTGCTCCTTCGTTTGCCCCCACGCTACAATTCGTCCCTTCGCTATGACCGAAGAAGAAGTAGCTGCTGCTCCCGAAAATATGAAGCTCGGCACAAAGCCAATCTTCAAAACACCTTACAAGTACACCCTTGCTGTATCTCCTCTCGATTGTATGGGTTGTGGTGTCTGCGTAGGCGTTTGTCCCACCAATTCTCTTAAAATGGTTTCTCGTGAAAGCCAAGATGCCGAACAAGCAGTATTCGATTACTGTGTTGCTAACGTTACCGAAAAAGAAGAAGTTGCTTCCGGCGCTAACCTTATCACTAGCCAGTACAAGAAGCCCCTTCTCGAATTCTCCGGTTCTTGCGCAGGCTGTGCAGAAACATCTTACGCTCGTCTTATCACCCAGCTCTTCGGCGACAGAATGTATATTTCTAACGCTACCGGCTGTTCTTCCATCTGGGGTGGTCCTGCTGCAACATCTCCCTACACTGTAGATGCTAAGGGTCACGGTCCTGCTTGGGCAAACTCCCTCTTCGAAGACAACGCAGAACACGGTATGGGTATGTACCTTGGCCAAAAGGCTATTCGTGAACAACTTATCGACCAAGTAACCGAAATGGCTGCTTCCGATAAAGCATCCGACGAATTCAAGGCTGCTGCTAACAAGTATCTCGAAACCATCAACGATGGCGAAGCTAACGCAAAAGCAACTGTTGCTCTTGTAGCTGAACTCGAAAAGGCTGCAGAAGCTGGTTGTCCTGCTGCTCCTGCTGTTCTTTCCAAGAAAGAATATCTCTCCAAGAAGTCCGTTTGGATCTTCGGTGGCGACGGTTGGGCATACGATATCGGCTTCGGTGGTCTTGACCACGTACTCGCATCTGGTAACGATGTAAACATCATGGTATTCGATACCGAAGTTTACTCCAACACCGGTGGACAGGCTTCCAAGGCTTCTCAAATTGGTCAGGTTGCTCAGTTCGCCGCTGCAGGTAAGGCAATTGCAAAGAAATCTCTTGCAGAAATTGCTATGTCTTATGGTTATATCTATGTTGCTCAAATTGCTATGGGTGCTGACCAGAATCAGACCTTAAAGGCAATTAAGGAAGCAGAAGCTTATAACGGACCTTCCTTAATCATCGGTTACGCTCCTTGCGAAATGCACGCAATTAAGGGTGGTATGGTTAACTGCCAGAAAGAAATGAAGAAGGCTGTTGATTGCGGCTACTGGAATATGTTCCGCTTCAATCCTGCTCTTAAGGCAGAAGGCAAGAATCCTCTCTCCATCGACAGCAAGCCTGCTACTACCGACTATAAGGAATTCATCCTTGGCGAAGCTCGTTACGCTTCTCTCACACGTTCCTTCCCCGAACGTGCAGAAGCACTCTTCGAAGAAGCTGCTAAAACTTCTAAGGAAGCACGCGCTCACCTCGAAAAACTTGCTGAACTTTACGGCAAATAATTAAAATTTAATAACCGGTCAGGCGACCCTGACCGGTTATTTTTTTAAAACGGAGAAATTTAATGGGATATATTTTTGCCTTTACGGCAATATTTTTTGCTTTAATGAAGGGCTTTTGTGGCAAGAAAATAAGTAATTATACCAGTCGCCCACAAGATGCTGCATATTATAATGTTATAAGAATGCTTATATGTATTGTGGTTGGCGCTATATTGGTAGCCTTCGAAGGTACAGGCTTTGCTGTATCTTTAGGTGTATTTACAGTATCTGCATTTTCGGGTATAAGTCTTGCAGTAATGGTTATAAGTTGGCTTATGGCTGCCAGAAAAAGCGTTTATATGTTGGTAGACGTCTACTGCACCTTAAGCGTTGCAATACCACTTGCTCTATCTGCTATCTTTTATAACGAAAAAATAGATGTTTACGATGTTATAGGTCTTACCCTGCTTGGTATAGCCACCTATTTAATTGCAGGATACAGTGCCAAAGAAAAGAAGCAAAAGCTAAAGTTATCCGACTATGTCGTGTTAATGCTTGTCTTTCTGTCTATAGGTTTTACAAACTTCTTGCAAAAGGTATTTACAAAAATATCTAACGGCGAAAGCGTAACGGTATTTAATTTTTATACCTATGTTTTTGCTGCTGCTGTTTTGGTATTATTTCTTGTGTTTACTAAAAAAGAGAAAACCACACAAAAGAAAAAAGTCAATCTAAAAGCATATATATTGGTTTGCTTTATGGCGCTTTCGCTTTTTGCAAACTCACTTTTTGCAACCTTGGCTGCAGGCAAATTAACATCTGCACAGCTTTTCCCGTTAACACAAGGTTCCACCTTGGCGCTAGCTCCCGTAATGGCTGCACTCTTTTTTGGCGAAAAGCCAAGACCACGTCTTATTGTGGGAATAGTTCTATGCTTTAGTGGCCTTATAATTATGAATGTTCTTTAAAAAAATAAGCCTCGTGATATTTCACGAGGCTTTTAGTTTTATAAAAGATCTTCCACAATTATTCCACGGGGTTCTTGAGGGGTAGAAAAAACAATTTGTGTTTCGGTAGTACCAAAACCTTGAAGCTGGTTAATAAAGTGGTCAAGATTTTCGGTAGAATCGAAAGCTACCTTAATAAGCATTGAATAATGTCCTGTAACACAGTTGCATTCTAATACGTTGGGATGGGAACAAATGAAAGGATAAAATTCAGGCTTTCTGCTGGGTGCTAAACCTAAATTAACAAAAGCAACAACGGGGAAACCTAATTTCTTATAGTTAAGCTTAACCGAATATCCACTAATAATGCCTTCTGCCTCTAACTTTTCAAGACGAGCAGCAGTTGCAGGGGAAGAAAGGTAAATGTTTTCTGCAAGTTGTTTAAGTGGCATACGTGCATTTTCTTCTAAAAGAGATAATATTTTTAAGTCGATTTGGTCCATAGTGTTTCTCCGCGTTGAAATTTAAGTAAAATTAAGCAAATAATTGCGTACGCTTAATAATATAAACCAAAAACCTAATTAAGTCAAGTCATTTTCGGTAAAAATATTAATTTTATGAATGTTCCACCTAAAAAAAGAAAGAAAGCACGAAAA
>JAFOFE010000115.1 GCA_017387475.1 Clostridia bacterium
CCCCCGGTTCTACCGTAAGGTTCAAGCCATCCAAAATAGGACGCTCATCATCGGGATAGTGGAAATTTACATCCTTAAATTCGAATTTGCCCGAAACCTTTTTAAATTTTTGCTTGCCCTTATAATCCTCAACATCGTATGAGGACAAAATTTCACCAATGGAATGAATGCTTTCGGCACCCTTTGTTATAATGGGGAGTAGTGCAACAATACTTGAAACCTTTGCCACAAGAGCACCAAAATAGGTTTGATAAAGAGCAATGTCGCCAACAGCTATTTCGCCTTTTGTGGCAAGAATCACCGTGCAAACAAGGCAAACTACCTGAAAAAGGTTGAATATAACCCAACTAACCGAGCCGAAAAGTGACTGAACAATATCCAGCTTGTATCCGCTTTTTGCAACTGCGGTAACCTGTCCGGTCATTTTGTGAATTTCATCATCCTCCAGCGCATGGGCACGTGTTATGGGAACGAGCTCTACCATGTCCATAACCTTAGAGGAGGTGTTTTCCATTTCTTTTCTGAAGTTGCGGTTATTCTTCTGCATAGTTTTTCTAAAAGGCAACATTGTAAACACCGCAACAGGCACTGTAATAAGAAAAATGAAAAATACCGTTAGGTTTTTAGAAACAACAACGGCAATAGTTACTGTCATGCTTAAAAGTATATCCAAGGCAGTGCCGAAAAGTTGTGAGGAAAAAGCCTCAACTGCTTCAACATCGCGCATAACTTTTGATTGTATTCGACCCGACTGCATTTCCTTGTGAAAAGATATGGAAAGCTGCTGAAGTTTTCTTATCATAGCACCGCGAAGTCCAGCCTCTACATTTCTTCTGGCTAGGCTGAAATATTTTATATGAAGCATGTGAAACGGAATATTGAGAATAAGCACAACTAATGCGGCAATAATGTTTCCAATAATAATAGAAGATGCATTCTTGGGGGCGGCAACAGCTACGTTTATCAAATTTGCTGTAATAATCGGAAGAATCCAGGTGGGAGAAACCTTTATTGCAAAGAAAAGGGCCGAAAGTAAAAGGCGCCATTTATGGGTGCGATAGAGTTTTAAAAGTGTGCGTATAGCGCCGCCTTTTTTCTCTGTATAGGTTCTTATAAAATCGTTCTCTTCTTTCACAATTTCGCTTTCGCTGAAGAGTTCTTGTTTTTCGTGTTTTTCCATAAAAATCACCTCGAAAAAAAGATGGATTATTTGTCCACCTTCATTATATGCTTTTGATGTTGAAAATCAAGAAAATTATTTGCAAAATCTACAAGTTTTTTATTTGACTTTTATGGTCTTGTTTAGTAAAATAAATAATTGTATTTGGAGTGTTTTTTACCTTGAAAATATAAATTGACATTGTTCATATTAGCGTATATAATATAAAGGTATTAATCTACTATATTGTGGTAATATATTGTTTTTAAGTCTCGGGCATACTAATTGTGCTACTTTAAGTGCTAAAAATTTTGTAGAAGGTCGTGCCGTTTTGGATAAATTTGTTGTAAATGGGGGAAATAGGCTTTGCGGACGCATTTGCGTCAGCGGCGCAAAGAATGCTGCAGTAGCAATATTGCCGGCTGTTCTTCTTGCCGAATCTCCTTGTATAATTGAAAATGTTCCCGACATATCCGATGTGCACGGCGTACTTCGTGCAATGTCGGCGCTCGGTGCAACAGTAACACCTATAACACGCAATTCATTCGAAATTGACCCAACAGGTGTTCGTTCCTATGTAGTTAATAAAGAACTTGCCCAAGGCATGAGAGCTTCTTCTTACTTCCTTGGTGCATTACTTGGTAAATGTAAAAAGGCAAAGGTTGCGCCTCCCGGTGGTTGCGCTATCGGCCTTCGCCCAATAGACCAACATATAAAAGGTTTCGAAGCGCTTGGCGCAAAGGTAAGCATAGAATCGGGTATGGTTGTTGCCCGTGCAGACAAGCTTTCGGGTTGTTCAGTTTATCTCGATATGGTGTCTGTTGGCGCTACCGTTAATATTATGATAGCTGCAGTTCGCGCAAAGGGCATGACAATAATTGAAAATGCAGCGCGTGAACCTCATATAGTTGACCTTGCAAACTTCTTAAACTCAATGGGCGCCGATATTATGGGCGCAGGTACTTCTGTTATTAAAATTCGTGGTGTAGAACATCTTCACGGCACCACCTACAGCATAATACCCGACCAAATCGAAGCAGGAACATATATGGTTGCCGCTGCTGCTACCCGTGGCGACGTAGTAATCAGCAATGTTATTCCAAAGCACCTTGAATCTATTATTGCAAAGCTTAAAGAAGCAGGCGCAACAATAGAAGAGGGCGACGAATTTGTAAGGGTTGCAATGAACAAGCGTCCCGGCAAGTGCAATGTTAAAACAATGCCGCATCCGGGCTTCCCAACCGATATGCAGCCACAATTTGCAACCTTGCTTGCAATTGCAGACGGTACATCAATCGTTACCGAAAGCGTTTGGGAAAACCGTTTCCGTTATGTTGAACAGTTAACCTTTATGGGCGCAAGCATTCAGGTAGACGGCAAATCGGCAATTATTACAGGCGCCAAAAAGCTTAAAGGCGCACATGTTCAAGCCGACGATCTTAGAGCAGGCGCTGCAATGATAATTGCAGGTCTTGTTGCCGAAGGTCAAACCGAAATTTCCAGTATCGAATATATCGATCGTGGCTACGAAATGGTGGTAGAAAAACTTACTGCTGTCGGAGCCGATATTAAAAGAGTGTCCGACGAAAAGTACGGCTACACCCTAAAAGCAAATTAATCTATACGGGAGGATACGTTGCCTCCCGTATTTATATATAAGGAGGTGTGAAAATGGCAAAGTTTTTTCCAATGTTTTCGGGAAGCGACGGAAACTCTACCTATATAGGTGGTGCTTCAGGTGGACTAATTGTAGATGTCGGTGTTTCTTATAAACGAATAAAGCAGGCGCTCGAAAACGCAGAAATTAATTTATCCACAATAAAAGCCGTTTTAATAACACACCAACATACCGACCACATAAAAGGTCTAAAGGTCTTCCTTAAAAACAACCCCGTGCCTGTTGTCGCATCAAGGGAAACTATATATGCGCTCGAATTTCAGGGCATCATAAACAGCGAATACCCCCGTGTATATATAGACGAGCTTGAAAGCGTACAGTTCGAAGATATGGTGGTTAAATCTGTACCTACCAGCCACGATGCAAAAGGTTCTTGCTGCTTTACGGTTAGTTTAGGGCAAGACCAAAAGGTTGCCGTTTGCACCGACCTTGGTGTTATGAGCGAAGAAATCATGAACGAGCTTGCAGGCTCGGCGCTTGTAATGCTCGAATCTAATCACGACCCCGTAATGTTAAGGCTCGGGCCATATACTGCCGAATTAAAACTTCGCATAGCATCAAAAGAAGGCCACCTGCCAAACGCCGTTTGCGCAGAAAGTATAGCAAAACTTTTTTGCCTTGGCACAAATCGTTTTGTTTTAGCCCACTTGTCAGAGCAAAACAACACTCCCGAAAAGGCAGCGTCGGCTACCCGTGCTGCATTAATGGATAAAGGCGCAAAGGAAAATATCGACTACATATTATATATAGCCGAAAAAGAAGGCAAAAGGATAATTACTGTATGATAAAGCTTAAAATAATAACGCTTGGCAAGCTTAAAGAAAAATATTTAAGAGAAGCCGAAGCAGAATATCTTAAAAGACTGTCTGCATATTCTAAATGCGAACTTGTTGAAATAGAACCTTTAAAGCTTTCCGACAACCCTTCCGAAAACGAAGTAGAAAAGGCGCTGGCAGGGGAAGCCGAGCTTATAAAGAAAAAAATTCCCGAAAACAGTTTTATTGCAGCCCTTTGTATTGAAGGCAAGCAATATTCAAGCGAAGAGCTGTCAAACCTTATGTTTTCAAAAATAAACGGGGGAACAGGAAACCTTGTTTTTATAATAGGAAGTTCTTACGGGCTGCACAGTAGCATTAAGGCTATGGCGAACCTAAAACTTTCTTTTTCTAAAATGACATTTCCACATCAACTTTTCAGAATAATGTTGCTTGAACAGGTGTACAGAGGCTTTAAAATAGAAGAAGGTTCCAAATACCATAAATAAACCCCAAAAATAAATTTTAAAAAATGCTTGACCCAAGAGGTAGTTTGTGATATAATCTATCTACCTCTGAAGGTCTTTTTTTTTGTAAAGACCTTTTTTCCAAGCGAAAAGGCTATTTTTTAGTGTGCAATTAGGCCTTGTCGCATGAGGGAGGCGTGTTTTTTGGACAGGAACAAAAAACGAAAATATTCCGTAAAACGGGAGGTGCCGTCATGAGAGTGAAAATTACCCTCGCCTGCACAGAGTGCAAGCAACGCAACTACAACACAATGAAAAACAAGAAAAACGACCCCGACAGACTTGAAATGAACAAGTATTGCAGATTCTGCAAAAAGCACACAGTTCACAAGGAAACCAAATAAGGAGGAAAAGTTATGATGAAAGCACTTAACAAAATTAGCCAAATCTTGGCAGTTGCTTTCTCGGCAGCAGCAGTTGTCCTTTTCTTTATGCCCTTCGCAGAACTTACTACCAAAACAGGCGTTGTCGATTTTATCGGCGCAGAGTTTGCTTTTGGTACCAAAATCGAAGGTGTAGGCCAACTCTATAAGTCGAGCCACATCCTCTTTTGTTTCTTTTTAACTGTCATCGCAGTTCTTTTCGCAGGACTTACTTTCAAGTTCAAGAAAATCAGATATTGGGCTCCAGCTGTCGCTCTTGCCGATGCGATTTATATGCTCGTAATTAGCTTATCTCGCCCCGGTATGTTCATCGATAGCCGTCCTTTAGTGCTCGAATCTGCTCCGGTTTATACCGTTTTCGTAATGCTTGTTGCAGTCGTTCTTTTTGCAGCAGCAGCCTTTGGCGCTTGTCATCTTTTCGTAGACGACTATATTATGGTCCTCGAAGGAAAAGCAAAGAAGACAATTCTCCAAAGACTCATCCTTGCTCTTCGCGACTACAAGAGTGAGCTTAAGAAAATCGTATGGCCCGGTCTTAATGACGTAGTTAAGAACACAATTGTTGTTCTTGTTATCTGTCTTATTATCGGTGCGTTTATCTGGTTGTTTGATTTCGGTTTAGGCTCTCTTATGAATTTCATTACTAAACTGTAATGGAGGTTTAACAGATGTCTGACAACAATCAAGCAAAATGGTATGTAATTCATACCTACTCAGGTTACGAAAACAAGGTAGCGTCAGACCTTGCTCTTATGGTAGAAAACCGTAAGATGCAAGATTTAATTCTTGACATTAAAATTCCTACCGAAACCGTAACCGAAGTTAAGGAAGATAAAGTTAAAGAATACGAAAGAAAAATTTTCCCCGGTTATGTTCTCATCAAGATGATTGTTACCGACGATTCCTGGTATGTCGTACGCAATGTCCGTGGTGTAACCGGTTTCGTAGGCCCTGCTTCCAAGCCGGTGCCTTTAACCGATGCCGAAGTTGAAGCTTTAGGCGTTGAAAAGCATAGTGTTGAAGTTGGCTACAAGGTAGGCGATCTTGTCAACATTATCGATGGTCCCCTTAAAGATTTTCAGGGTACCGTACTCGCTGTCGACCTCGAGAACGGAAGCGTCAGCGTAAATATTTCGATGTTCGGAAGGGAAACTCCCGCCGAATTCGAACTCGACCAGATTTCTCTGGTAAAATAATCATTAGTAAATACGCAGTTTCTGCTTAACGTGTCAATAAAAGGCACATTAACCCCAAAAAATATGGGGGTATTAAATTGCGGCAGTTTGCCGCCGACGCATAGCAGCGTCACGGTGGGAGGAATGGGTATATGACCATTCCGCCAAGTGAAAAAATCACTGTTACCACGAATAATGGAGGTGCAAACAATGGCTCAGAAAATTATAGGTTACATTAAACTTCAGATCCCTGCTGGAAAAGCCACACCAGCTCCACCGGTAGGTCCTGCCCTGGGACAGCACGGCGTCAACATCATGGCGTTCACAAAGGAATTCAACGAACGCACTAAAAATGATGCAGGTCTCATCATTCCGGTAGTTATTACCGTTTATGCAGACCACTCGTTCAGCTTCATCACCAAGACTCCCCCTGCAGCAGTCCTCATCAAGAAGGCTTGCGGCATCGAGAGCGGTTCTGGCGTTCCGAACAAGACTAAAGTTGCAAAGATTACCAGCGAGCAGATTAAGAAGATTGCAGAACAAAAAATGCCCGACCTTAATGCAGCAAATGTTGAGTCCGCTATGTCTATGATAGCTGGTACCGCTCGCAGCATGGGCATCGAAGTTATCGATTAATCTCTCTCGTGGGAGGAAAATATCCGATTTAACCACTTATTGGGAGGTAAAACACAATGAAATACGGTAAAAAGTATAAAGAAAGCGCAAAGCTTATCGAAGCTGGTAAGCTTTACGAACTCGGCGAAGCTTGCGAACTCGCAGTTAAAACTGCTCCCGCAAAGTTCGACGAAACTGTTGAAATCCACGTTCGTTTAGGCGTAGACTCTCGTCATGCTGACCAACAGGTTAGAGGCGCAGTAGTTCTTCCTAACGGAACTGGTAAAACTGTTAGAACCCTCGTTCTTACAAAGGGCGACAAGGTTAAAGAAGCTGAAGAAGCTGGTTCAGATTTTGTAGGTGCAGAAGAACTCGTAGCTAAAATTCAAAACGAAGGCTGGCTCGATTTCGACGTAGTTATCGCTACACCCGACATGATGGGTATGGTTGGTCGTCTTGGTAAGGTTCTTGGTCCCCGTGGCCTTATGCCTACTCCTAAGGCTGGTACCGTTACACCTGACGTTGCTAAGGCTGTAACCGAAGCAAAGGCTGGTAAAATTGAGTACCGTCTCGACAAAACCAACATCATTCACTGCCCTGTTGGTAAGGCTTCTTTCGGTAAAGAAAAGCTCGAAGAAAATATCGATACCCTTATGAATGCAATTGCAAAGGCTAAGCCTGCAGCTGCAAAGGGTCAGTATATTAAATCTTGCACAATTGCTACTACTATGGGACCTGGAATTAAGGTTGCCACAAACAAGTACGCAAACTAATTTCGGCTGATTTTGGTTTATACTGCGTCGCTTTTGCTTGCGTGTGTTAAAACACAACGCTGCGCGCGCTCCATGTCTAAACACAAAATCATCTGGAAATTCAATAATTCAATTTATTTGAATTAAACTCTTGACAATACAGATATTCTGTGTTATCATACTCAAGCATCCAAAGACAGTAGGTCGCTTTTGCGATAAGTTTATCGCCTACCGAGGTAATGCGAATAGCTTTTATTAAAGTATTATTCTGCCTGTCCTCACCGTCTTTGGAGGACAGGTTTTTTTATTCACTATTTTTGGAGGTGAAACAATGCCCAACGCAAAAGTTCTTGAAGCAAAACAGGCAGCTGTCGCTGCTCTTTCTGCAAAAATTTCCGATTCTGTTGCAGGCGTAATCGTCGACTACTCCGGAACTTCCGTTGCAGATGACACCGTTCTTCGTAAAGAGCTTCGTGAAGCAGGTATCGAATACACCGTTGTTAAGAACACACTCTTAAAGCGTGCTATCGCTGGTACCGATCTTGAAAGCCTTTCTGACGTTCTCGAAGGTACAACTGCTATCGCAATCTCTAAGGAAGATCACACCGCAGCAGCTAGAATTCTCGGTAAATTCGCTGGTGCACACGACAACTTTAAAATTAAGGGTGGCTACCTCGATGGTAAAGCAGTTTCTGTTGAAACCGTTAACGATCTTGCTAAGCTCCCAACCAGAGATGTACTTCTCGCAACCGTACTTGGTGCTTTCCAGGCACCTATCGCAGCTTTCGCTCGTGCCGTACAGGCCATCGTTGACAAAAACGGTGAAGGCGAAGCAGCAGCTGAATAATTAAAAAATACTATAAACTTTTTGGAGGAAAATAAAATGGCATCTGAAAAAATTACAGCTATCATTGAAGAACTTAAAGTTCTTACCGTTCTTGAGCTTTCCGAGCTCGTTAAAGCAGTAGAAGAAGAATTTGGCGTATCTGCAGCAGCAGCTGTAGCAGTAGCAGCTCCCGCAGCAGGCGGCGCAGCAGCAGCTGAAGAAAAGACTGAATTCGACGTAATCCTTGCTAACGCAGGCGCAGAAAAGATTAAGGTTATTAAGGCAGTTCGCGAAATCACCGGTCTTGGCCTTGCTGAAGCTAAGGCTCTCGTAGACGGCGCTCCTAAGACCCTTAAGGAAGCTGTAGCTAAGGACGAAGCTGAAGCTATGAAGGCTAAGCTTGCTGAAGTTGGCGCTACTGTTGAACTTAAATAATTTAAGTTTAAAACAATTAAAAACGCTATGCATTCGCATAGCGTTTTTTTATTTTTCGTTATATTCGTTTAAAATATCTAACAAAATATTTATGTTTTCATCTGAATATTCAATTTCACAAGAGTACATTCGTGAAATTTCTATCATAGCTTCTGTATTTTTGCTTAAACTTGCAATTATTAAACAAGATAAAACGGCAAACTGAATACGTTCTGCAAACATAAAATCTTCAAGCGCACCACTTAAATGTCTGTAAATAAAATAGCAAATAAGTTGTTCGCAAGGTATCTCTAAAGCTTGTGGAATACTAAAACTAATAGTATCAATGCTGTCAAGATAATTATCCCAATCATTATCTAATCTTTCAAGTTTTTTATAAACCTCAATAAAATCAATGTCGTTTATTGGTAAACTTACGTCTGCCCACGCTAACAGCTCGGCTATTCGGTCATTAAGCGACTTTTCACGGTTTTGCAAAATTGTGAAAATTTCATTTCTGTAATTAAAAAAATCATTATTTGGAACAACGCTGTCCGAAATCAATTTAACTGGGGAAGTTTTTGTTAAAATAAGCCTTGCAGCAGCTTCGCAACTAATGCCAACACCCTTTTCGGTTACACCATAAATATCTCCGAAAAATCTTGGGTGGTCTTTACAAATTTGGCACAACATATCTTCGCCACCTGCAATAATAAGTTCGCATAAGTTTTGGTTATTCAAAAAGGGGCAACGTTCATTTTCACTAAGAACAAAATGCGCGCAGGGGTCAAGTGCTATATTTTTATTTAGTTTTTCATTTAAACTTCCGTCTGTGGTTTGATATTTTTTAAGTGTGTCATCATCAATATCAATTTCCCAACCTATACAACAGTTATGACGGCATTTGTCGGCTATACACCTAAAAGAGTCATAATAATCGGGTCTTACTTCCATAATCTCTCCTATATTTCAACTTCGTATTTATCTTCAATTAAAATGTAGTTTACATTATGCGCCTTTGCAAGTTCAAAATATTGCTTATTATCGGCAAGTACGCTGTCTTTAGTGCAATCGGAATCATCAAGCCTGTTTTCAATTACGTTAGCAAATTTTTTAATATCATTAAAATTATTTTCAATGTATTTTTCACTAAAAACAAGGCAGTAGTATTTTATGTTTTCAAGATATTCTTCTTCAAAATCTTTTTGCCAGTCAAAAGGTATATAACAACCTTCTACAATAAGGTTTTGGTTATTTTCAATTGCAGTTTTAACCATTTCACGCACAACAGGCCATAAATAATCGGTCAAATCTTTGTCATCGCTCATAGGGGTAAGCTCGGTATATCCACTTCTGATAAGTCCCATTTTAAGATGGTCAATTGAAAGGTAAGGGTAGCCGTATTTTTTAAGCAATTTTTGCGCAAGCAGAGTTTTACCCACGTGTGAAGCGCCCGTAATTAAAACAACCATAACCAAACTCCTTAAATATTACTTTTAATAAAGTTTAACACAACGCTTACTAAAACACAATAAAAAGCCGAGCAGGTTTTCTGCTCGGCTTAAATTATTATTTAATTTTAATAGTTTCACCAGGTTTAATGGTATAGTCGGTGGCATCAACCTCAAACCAAATTTTACGTGCAGTTGGGTTGTAAATTCTTGTGCTGTCGGCACTAAATACAAGTGAATTATAAGCCTCAACATATTCGTAAATCTCAATGTTTGTAGCATACCAAGTGTCATCTTTACCACTAAGCTTTTTGCAAATTTCTTCCATACGGTCCCAGTTGTTGTTATCGTTGAACTCGTATGCATGCCCCCATAAGTAGAATAACTTTGGTAATCTTACAGCGTGCCAACTGGGGAGTTCGTAAGCTGTAAAACGGTCAATAAGGTCAAATACAACACTGTCATCGTGGTGCGCTGTGGGCATCCACTGGTGCCAGTCTAGTGGTAAATTAAAGCTATCGTTGATTTCGCCAAGTGTTCTTGCATATTTAATGTCAAGTTCTTTTAAATAACAGGTAATATCTTCAACCTTTGTATTGTTGTGGAAGTGTCTAATACCAGAGTCGGGGTAAGCCATACCTCTTACAATTGTATCGAAGACATCTTCAAGCGTTAATCTGCAATTAAGTACATCTTTAATGCCCTCAACAACCCTAATATTGCCGTTAGCCTTGTGTTCTTCACCGTGAACGGCAATTTCGTGGCCCTTATCTATAATATGTTCCTTAATTTCTTCCTTGGTAAGATGCCAGCAGGTATTATCCTTTCCAAACCAAGCACTGTTAAGGTTGAATGTGCCTTTAAGCGAATATTTGCACAAAAGTTCTGAAAGTTTTATATCGGCACGGCATCCGTCATCATAACTGAACGTTACGGCCTTAATTTTTCCTTCGGGGAATCGTAAAAATCTGTAACGCATAAAAATATCCTTTCTATTTTCTGTCTACCTTTAGGTTGAAGGGGAGATTTTCTGCAACTTGATTTACCTAAAACCTGTTTAAGTATAATAATGTACTTTACTATAAATTAATTATAACAAAAAATTCATAAAAATCAATATACAGCAACGCACCTACCAGAAAAAAGCGTAAAAAAATACAGCACAAATGTAGTTTTGTGGCTGCTTCGACGAACGTTTTTGCAAAGCAAAAACAGTTCAAACCCAAACAATACCGCAAATAAAAAATAAAACACCAACCAAAAGGTTGGTGTAAGCACTCGGGTACTCTGCGTCGGCGTTTTTCTAACACCCTCGGTGTTACCGAAAAAACTTGCCTTAC